>NZ_KV831342.1:0-81174 GCF_001837075.1 Staphylococcus sp. HMSC063F05 | reverse complement strand
CTCATTTACTGGCTATTATGCTAGGGAATTATGTCCCAGCCTCTTTTCAGTTTAGTTATGACGCTGTTCCTCAATTTCATCTATCACATTTTGCATTTGATCAATCATCAATTCAAATCCATGTGCTGTTGAATCATGATATTCTTTTTTCTTTTGCTTATATTCTAATGTTGTTAAACGTCTTTCCTTTTCAACAAAAGAGCGATAGTAAAAGAACATTTGAGTTCCGCCATTCTCTCTTTCAAAGAACTCTACTTCAATGACATCCTCTTCCTCACTTAGTCCTGGCATTCCAATCGTCATCTTGATATATTCATCTAAAACTAACTCTTCATATGTACCTTCAATGATGTTTTGTTTACCGTTTCTACTATCAATGATGCGATACTTTCCTCCCTCTTGAATATCTGCATCAAATGATTTATTCGTGCGTTGAGTGGTCATAAACCATTTTTTTAAGATATCTGTTTTTGTCCATGCCTCATAAACGACCTCTGGTGTATATTTGAGTAATCTCTCAATGTCGATTTCTACATATTCATTTTCCACATTATATTTTGCCATTTCATTTCACCTACTTTCACTCTTAATACTATTTTAACGTATTTGAGCTAGGTCACAAACTTTGAGCTCTATAAAATTAAATTATATTAAATAAAACTTATAATTTTAGTGATTTTTAACTTTTTAAATTCAAGATTGAGTGTATAGTCTTGTCTTTATCAATATTTTACTGTTATTCTAAATTGTTTGATACTCAACTTAAAAATAAAATACAGATGGTGTGTATCAAAGAGTCATTATAAAACTGTCAACAATCATAAGATTGTTGACAGTCAATATATACTATGGGGCATATTTTATTTCTTTGACGATTGATTTAAACGAGGTACTCTTAAAATAATTGCTACTAATCCACAAACACCTAATAATATTGGATAAATACTATATTGTAACATTAGGAATGGGGAAATTCCGGCTACACCTGCTGCTGAAATCACTTGTGGACTGTATGGTAATAATCCTTGAAAACACCCACCAAAGATATCTAATATACTTGCTGATTTCCTTGGATCGACATCATATTCATCAGCAATATTTTTAGCTAATGGTCCAGCCATAATAATAGAAATTGTATTATTTGCTGTTGAAATGTCAGCTGCACTCACTAAACTCGCTATACCTAGTTCTGCACCACGCTTTGATTTTACTTTTGACCTTACAAAATTAAGCAACCAATCAATACCACCATTATGTTGGATAATTCCTACTAGACCACCTATAAGCAATGCAATCATAGCAATATCTTCCATTCCGATAATACCTTTAGAAATAGCATTTAAAAGGCCATTCCAACCAAAAGAACCATCAATCAGTCCAATTATACCGGCTAATACAGTACCTCCTATTAATACAATAATTACATTAATACCAACTAACGCAAGAATCAAAACTAATAAGTATGGTATGACTTTAATTAAATTATAATCATAGTTTTTAGTATGATCTATAGAAATACCATTTGTTAAAAAGAATAAAATGATGATTGTAATAATCGCACCTGGTAGTACAATTTTAAAATTGACTTTAAATTTATCACTCATTTTTGTTTTTTGTGTTCTTACTGCTGCAATAGTGGTATCAGAAATCATAGATAGATTATCACCAAACATCGCTCCCCCAACAACTGTTGCCATGGCTAATGCAGCTGGTACATCTGTTGCTTGTGCAAATCCAAAACCTACTGGTGCAATAGCTGCAACTGTGCCAACAGAAGTCCCCATTGAAATTGATACAAACATACAAATAATAAATAGCCCAACAATTATTAGATTTTGAGGAATAAGTGATAAGCCTAAATTAACTGTAGATGACACGCCTCCCATTTTTTCAGCAGTCGTCGAAAAAGCTCCAGCAAGGATAAAAATAAGCATCATCAAAATGATATTAGAGTGACCTGCACCTTTTGTAAATACCTCTACTTTTTTTGCAAAAGTTTCCTTGCGGTTCATAAGTAAGGCAACAATAACAGTAATTGTAATAGCAACATTTAATGGCATAGTGGTAAAATCACCAGAAATAATACCAACACCTAGAAATAGTAAGACAAATAACAATAAAGGAATTAATGCCCAAGCATTGCCATTCTTCATCTCTTTCATAATCTAACCTACTTTCCCGTATAATGGATTGATAGATTTTATACTAAAAAATTCCTATCTATTTAATCAATAACTCAAAAATAAAAAACCAGGACACGTAATCATGCCCCAGTCTCAGTTAACGTCGTGTTTAACCTTATCTTCTAACCTTCTCGGTTACTGGAATTGGCACATGATACAATGTTGCCGAAGCTTCTTTGGGCCAGTCCCTCCACTTCTCTTGATAAGTTATTGAATTGTGTTTAACGTTACAAGATATTTGCAATAACGTCAACACTTATTATTTTAAATATTTTAATAATAGTTTACATATTTTCAATAATAGTAAAGTATTTTTCGAAAATAGCCACACTTATTGATGCTAAGATAAAAATCGTTACTGCAAGTCCAAAAATAACCATCAACTTTAAATATAATGATATGAGCATTGAAATGATTACTACAACAATCACAGTAAAAAATATACACTTAAGACGTTGTGCTTTATGTCTTGATATTACTTTACGTTTTATCCGTTCAGATGATAACGTCTCCTCTAATTGAAGTGATGTAATATGTAATTTTGTTTCTAATAAAACCGCAGTACCCACTGTTGATACTAGAATAAGTATCACTATCCATAAAGGCTGTTGCTTTATAAAGCCAACCACGTAAATACCAAAATATAGTATGCCCGAAATCATACCAAGGATACGATCGAGTTTAGGGCTCACCCATATCATATGATTTCTAATATTATTATTAACAAAATATACATTTTTCAATCCATTCGTTATAAAAGCAATAATCACTATGACATGTATCAATGTGGGATAATCATTAAAAACGTAAAAGATAATCAGTCCTATGACGAAAATGAGCAATGGCATGAATTTATATAGATATGCTTTCATCAATGACACCCTTAAAATGAGATTTACATATGTATTTTTATTTTTATGAGGTAGGCCGATTAACCGTAAATGTTTGACCTAACAAAGAGTAATCATTTCCAGCTAACCTAGCTACCGGATTTAATTGATTTGCATCAATTTTACTATCTTCAAAATAAACTTCTTCATCGATATGGTACACGACAATTTCACCAATTATCAAATCACTCCCGTTATCTTTGTTGCCCAATTGTACTATTTGATGAAGCTTACACTCAAACCTTACTTTTGCTTCTTTGATTGCTGGAACTTTAATTAAATCTGAATCAATCATACTTAGAGAGGTTCTTTTAAGTTCATTAACACCATATTCTAACGGGGCAGCAGTTTCATTCACATCATTAACAATAGCCTCATCAGTAATATGCACTACAAACTCACCTGATTGTTCTATATTTATTGAGGTGTCTTTTCTATTTCCCTTTGTACGTTGAACAGCAATTGCAATCATAGGTGGTGTATGATTAACTACATTAAAAAAACTAAACGGGGCTGCGTTGATATCCCCTTTTAAATTTTGAGTAGTTACAAATGCTATCGGCCTAGGTATAATACTTCCACTAAGTAATTTATAATTTTGCATATCTGAAAGTGTTTCAGCTTTTATTTTTTTCACTATCAATCAATCCAATCAATTTTTATTAAAAATATAAAATTTACTATTTAACTATTGTTGTCCCTTTGCAGACATAATTATAAATAAAAAGTTAAAGAAGATCGTATATTCAATTGAATCACTGTTAGCCTATAAGATAAGAAAGCCTAGGACATTGATATTTGTCCTAGGCGCTTATTATCATAAACAAATCTTATATTAAACTGTATAGGTTTGTATGATGTTTAGCACCTTCGTCGTGCTTTCACTTCGAAAAATATATACTAATCAACATGCTATAGTTAAGTTAATCTATTTGAGTCCCACCAGTCACACCATATACTTGACCGGTAATATAACTTGCATCATCAGAGGCTAATAACACATATGTCCCAGCACATTCAACTGGCTGGCCGGCACGTCCTAACGGTGTGTTTTGTCCAAAAGTAGGTATAGCGCTTTGTGGTTGTCCACCGACAATTTGAAGTGGTGACCAAAACGGTCCAGGTGCAACACAGTTAACACGAATACCTTTAGGGCCAAGTTCGGCTGAAAAACTCTTTGTTAAAGATATAATTGCAGCTTTCGTTGCAGCATAATCATGAAGAATTGGACTAGGATTATAACCTTGAACTGAAGATGTTGTTGTAATCGAGCCTCCTGGTTGTAAATACTCAAGCGCTTTTTGGACTGTCCAAAATACCGGATAGACATTCGTTTCAAACGTTTCGGTAAAATCTTGAGTTTTAAACTCCGATAATTCATCTTGATAAAGTTGATGACCAGCAACCAACGTTACATTGTCTAAACCACCTAATTGCTGATAAGCCTTTTCAACCATGTCATAGTTGAATTGTTCATCTCTAATATCACCAGGAATTAAGATAGCTTTTTGCCCAACATTTTCAATAATCTGTTTTACATCATCGGCATCTTGTTGTTCACTTGGTAAATAATTAATCGCTACATCTGCACCTTCTTTAGCATAAGCAATTGCTGCCGCACGTCCAATTGCTGAATCGCCACCAGTCACTAGTATTTTAAAGCCATCTAATCGATGGTGGCCATGATAAGAATCTTCCCCACAATCTGGTTGTGGTGACATTTTAGCTTGTATACCTGGAACTTCTTGTTCTTGTTTTTCATAATTATCAGTTTTAAATTTATTGCGCGGATCTTGAGCTGACATTTCAAATCATCTCCTAATTCATTTAATGCTTTCTGTATACCCAGTTATCATGTACGTTTAATCATAGAAAATCTGAAATCACTTCAATTTATAAAATTATGTCAATAAACGTTGAACGAGCTGAACGAAATATTGAGGAACTTTTTCCAAAATACGCTCATCTGGATGATATTTAGGATGATGTAAATCATATTTACTGTCGGAGCCAATAAATGCGAAAACACCGGGGTATTCTTCTGTATAACCTGAAAAATCCTCTCCAATAGTAACCGGTTCATCGAGCATTGATACATGATAGCCAACATTTTTAGCGACCTCGATTGCTTCTTGTGTTAGATGTGCATCATTTACTACTGCACCAGGTAGTCTTGAATAAGTTAAATCAATATCCACATTAAAAACACGACTTAAACCATCAGCAATATTTTTCATCCTATTTTCAATATAATGACGTATATCCTCATCGAATGAACGAACAGTGCCCTGTATATAAGCTTTGTCAGCTATAACATTCCATGTGTTACCACAAGAAATTTCACCGATTGTTACAACTGCACTATCAAAAGCTGATAAATTTCGACTCACAATAGTTTGTAAACTATTGATAAGTTGTCCTACGACGATGACTGGATCATTTCCTTGCTCAGGTTTTGCAGCATGCGCACCTTTACCTTTAACATTAAACTCAAAACGATCGACAGCAGAGGTAATTGCACCCGATTTAATAGCAAATTCACCAACTTTTAAAGTGGGATAATTATGAAAACCAAGTACTGCTTTAGCTCCTTTAAGTACTCCAGTATTTATGATTTCAAATGCACCATGTCCTAATTCTTCAGCAGGTTGAAATATTAATCGAACGCGTCCATTTAATTCATCTTCAATCTCTTTTAGTTGAATACCAGTAGCTAATATACTTGCCATATGAATATCATGACCACATGCATGCATTGCACCTTGATACTTTGATGTAAATTCATGCTTCACTTGTTCTTCTATAGGCAAAGCATCAATATCTGTTCTTACTGCTATCATTTCCTCTCCTTGCCCAATTTCTGCTACTAAACCTGTTTTTAAAGGTACCTCCAGTATACGTATACCATAACTTTTGAGTATTTTTCGTAACTTTTCTGTAGTTTCATATTCTTCATCTGAAAGTTCAGGATATTGATGAAACGTTCTTCTCCAATCTACATAAGTAGAATAATTTGTCATATATCGCTCAGCCCTTTCTCACACTTCAAATTTATTCATATACTTAACTAGTGATTTATCATTCTTTTAATTAACTTAATTGTCAATTTTATTAAGAGTATCTTAACATTTTATCGGAAAATTCTAAATATTCAACATTTTTGAGAGCTAGTTTATTAAAATTATTTAAAAAAGCGAAAACATTTTTAAACAGTCACATTTATCATTAATTACTGCCTAGCTTATCGGAATATATGATAAAAATGCATTAAAAATTCTCTTTCATATTAAAATGAACAATCTTCACAATAAATGGTTAGTACGATTACGACAACAAGTGTGACATTTTAATTAGTGATTAACACGCTATTTCTCATTCAGTCATAAACTGTCAACATGTTAAAATGCCCGAGACATCAACGAATATCACAGGCATTTTGAAACTAAATATATCTAAAATTATTAAATTTTTACATGACGACTTCTAACTTTAAATTAAACAATGATGTACTAAATTAGCAACTAATTTAGCAGTTCTTTGATCTGAATCATACGTCGGATTCATTTCAGCTATACTTATAGATTTTACTTTTTCACTTGGAATGACCCGTTTAGCAAGTTCGAAAACTGTATGTGGATATATTCCTAGGACAGCTGGTGCACTGACTCCTGGTGCAAATGCACTATCTACTACATCCATGCAAATTGTGAACATAACCGTATCATGATTATGGATAAAACGTTCTATCATATCTTTAATGGGGGAAGATACCTGATGTAGTAATTCATCTGCATATACAAATTGAATATCTTTTTCTTTAGCATAATTAAATAAAGCTTGTGTATTACCACCTTGAGATATACCTAACACTAAATAATCTGCATTATCATCTTCTTCTAGAATCTGTCTAAAACTAGTACCAGAGGTTGAATAACCCTCATCGCGTGTGTCAAAGTGCGCATCTATATTAATCACACCTATTGACGACTCAGGATAAACTTTACGAGTAGCTAAATATTGTGCATATGCTATATCATGACCGCCACCAAGTAAAAATGTTTGTTTATGTCGTTTGATAGACTTAGCAGCAAGATCTGCGAATTCGCGCTGTGTATCTATTAGCAACTCATGATTGTGTTCTACATTACCATAATCTATAATCTCTTCACATTGATTCAAATCTGGCAATCCAGCAAAAGCTCGCTTAATGGCATTGGCACCTTCTTTTGCACCTACACGTCCTTTGTTTAATTCTACTCCTTTATCAATTGCATATCCTAATAAGCCCACGCCTTTGTGTTCATCCGAAAAATCTAATTGACTTAAATCACCGAATTTAACAGTTTGGAAGTGTCTAAATTGTGTAGGATCAGTTTCACTATCTAAACGACCTGTCCATAGATTAGATTGTGCAAGTTGATACATGATATCTCCCCCTTGATTTTTTATCAGTTAAGTTAATTAAAGTATAACTATTGACTTTTTCTTAATCAATGCTTGCTCTTTTAACATACCCATATAATGATAAAATTATTTACGATTAGCTAACAAAATGATTCAAGACTATTACATTTTGATTATAATTAAAATAGACAATTTAAACATATGCTTGTAAGATGTATAATTGTAAATAAATCAATTTAAGCTTGTTACCTAATGGAGGTTACATACAATGAAAAACTCTAGATTTTCTGGGTTCCAATGGGCTATGATGGTCTTTGTATTTTTCGTTATCACAATGGCATTGTCCGTGATACTCAGAGATTTTCAAGCGACTATCGGAGTGAAACGTTTTGTCTTTAGTATTAAAGATTTAGCTCCTTTCATAGCTGCAATTGTGTGCATATTAGTATTTAAGCACAGAAAAGAACAATTAGCAGGATTGAAATTTTCTATCAGTTTAAAAGTGATTGAGCGTCTACTTTTAGCACTCATTCTACCACTTATCATTTTAATGATTGGCTTGTTTAGCTTTAATACTTATGCTGATAGTTTCATCCTATTACAAACTTCAGATTTATCAGTATCATTATTAACTATATTAATTGGTCATATTTTAATGGCTTTTGTAGTGGAGTTTGGTTTCCGTTCTTACTTACAAAATATTCTTGAAACAAGAATGAACACATTTTTTGCGAGTATTGTCGTTGGTCTTATTTATTCAGTATTTACAGCTAACACGACATATGGTGTAGAATACGCCGGATACCATTTCTTATATACATTCATGTTTTCAATGATTATTGGTGAATTAATTAGAGCTACTAATGGTCGTACAATTTATATTGCAACTGCTTTTCACGCATCCATGACTTTTGCTCTCGTCTTTTTATTTAGTGAAGAAACAGGCGACCTTTTCTCAATGAAAGTCATCGCACTTTCTACAACAATTGTGGGTGTTTCATTTATTATTATTAGTCTAATCATTCGTGCTATTGTTTATAAAACGACGAAACAAAGTTTAGACGAAGTTGATCCTAATAATTATTTATCTCATATTCAAGATGAAGAACCAAGTCAAGAAGACGCCTCTTCAACTTCAAATCATGATGTATCATCTAAAGATGAAACAAAGCAACAAGATATTGATAATGACAAACATCAATCAAAGAAACCTAATAAGAGTGACGATGCACTTACTACTTCTAATTATAAAGAAGACGCCTCTTCAGTTAATAAAGAAACGGATACAACTCACAATGATAACATTAAAGATCATTCAACTTATACCGAAGATAGACACTCATCTGTTGTCAACGATGTTAAAGATGAAATTCACGAAGTTGAAGATCATAAAGCCGACACAGATAAATCACATTAATAATTGATACTTTAAAATAAATCCTGTGTTAATGATTCGCATTCTAAAAGTTTGATTTTAGTATTACTCTTTATTTTTAGTATTAAAATGTATAAATAAGCCAGTCCAGTGATTACGTTCGACACCTTAATCATTGGACTGGCTTTTTCATATCTATCAATTTAAATAATAATCAATATAAATTCGCTATATTGATTAAAAATAATTTATTGCGTTTCATTAGAACTATTGAGATGATAACTGCTTTTGCATTTAAAATCTTAATTTACTTATTAGGGTTTGCATTAACAGGATATTAATTTTTCCATATTACTTTATTAATCGTAATATTCAAACACCATAACATTTTTACGTTTAAATATTCTTCTCAATATCTATCAATTTTTCCATTATACATGTTTATTTTATTTTTTGTTTTTGTCTTGTTTTAATACAAATAATAGTGGTGTCATAAAAACTGCAAAAATGAATGCAGTAATTAAATTTGTATACACATCAAATTCAATTGGAAATACCAAACTAATTAAAGAATCTACAACAAAAAACGCAACGAAAAAGTAAATGAAATATAAAACAACTTTCAAAATAAAACCTCCTTTTACCCCAGCTAAAGACCTAGCTATTTTTTCAAAAATTATTACTAAAACACTAAGTAAACTTTTGCTTAAAAAATTAGTTAATGTCTTACATCAATTAGATAAATTGATATTAACGTTTATAACAAAATTGAATTTAAACAAAATATAAATGCTTGCCTCAATCAATAACACAGAAAACAAAAATTAACATACAATCTTACATTTTCGGAGTTCAGCACAAATCAGTTATTGAACTAACTTTATTACAAATTGGAGGACTCAATGAATATGATAAGATTGTATGTCATTCATGTCTTTACAACTCTAATATGTATTGTTTGTGTAACTTAATCACTTAAACACACAAATGCTTTATCTCAGTTTAATATTTTAGCTTAATATAATTGCTAAGTTTCTTTATTTAATATTTTTACGCCTTCTTGTGTTCCTACTATTACTTGATCGGCAATATCGAGGAAATATCCTGTTTCAAGAACGCCAGTTAAATGAATTAAAAATTCGTGTAGCTCATAAGCAGGAATTCTATTTTGCAATGAACAATCTAATATGTAATTACCATTGTCGGTTATAAACGGTACATCTTCATTAACTCTTCTGCTTACATGAATATCATAAGTACGCTCAATTTTTTTGGCAACTTGGTACCAATTAAATTTATCGACTTCAACTGGTAATGCAAATGTTTCTCCTAAATAGTTGACGAGTTTACTTTCATCTACAACAACGACAAATCGGTCAGCCATTTCATCTATGACCTTTTCCCTAAATAAGGCTCCACCACCGCCTTTAATAAGGTTAAGCGCACTGTCTACTTCATCAGCGCCATCTATTGCTAAGTCGATTTTCTCAACATCATTTACATCAACTATATTCATAGCTAATTCTTTAGCTAAAAATGCTGTTTTATTAGAAGTACAGACGCCGGTAATTGTATAATTCTTTTGCTGAATTAATTCAGCAATTTGGGGAATTAATAATTCAATTGTGCTCCCTGTTCCTATTCCGATTGTCATACCATTTTCAATTTGACTAAGTACATCTTCTAAGGTCATCAATTTTAGCTCTTTTGCATCTTTCATGTGTCGTTGCTCTCCTCTTCATAAAAGTATCTAATTATATTCTACATGAGATTCAAATTTTTAACATACCTCATTTTTTATTTCATATTAATCATTTCATTTTATTGTTAAACTATTTATATCAACACTTGATAATAACTTATAAATTAAAAGGTCGTGATATACATGATTAAAGTGAATGCCATATCTATTGGCAAAATAGAAACATTGTCTTATGGAAACTATAAACCAATGCAATCAGCGTTAAACAAAATTCCTTTTAAAGGTCAAATGTGGCTCAATCGACTTGGGTTCGTGGACGATGAACAAGCCTATCATAACCATGGTGGTATACATAAAGCGATATGTTGTTTTAGTAAATCTAATTATCAATTATTTAAAGATGACTTAGATCAATTACCTGAATTTGCAATGTTTGGAGAGAATTTGACAGTTGAACATCTAGATGAAGCAGATGTTTATTTTGGTAATCAGTATCAACTAGGCGATACAATCATAGAAGTATCAGATATACGAGAACCTTGTTGGAAAATTCAAGCTAAATATGCAATACCTAATTTAGTTCAAAAAATGTCGCAATCTGGTAAAACTGGATTTTATTTTAGAGTTATAAAAGAAGGATATGTACATCAGAGTGATAATTTAAAACTCATTAAAAAGGCAGAATCAAACACACGTCTATCTGTGAAAGACTTAAATCATCTATTCTATAATGAGCGAAATAATTTAAGATTAATCTATCATGCACTTCGAAATCCTTATCTTTCACCTGATCGAAAGAAAAAACTACAGAAAATGAAAACGCGTGCCGAAAATAGAAAATTCATTAAATCTGACGATAAATAGTTTAAAAAGAGTCTGAAACTTTTAAGCTCAGACTCTCATATGTATTGCAATGAATGATGATAATCATCAATACTACTTTTCATGAATTTGAAAACTTGTTTTAGATGTAAATAATGTATCTGCCTCTAAAATAGACTGAGCTTTGGCGCCGTACATATTTATATCATTAGGCATATATTGAGTTTCGATGGAAAATCCAGAATGCGCCTTATAAATATTAAAATTATTGTTCCAAACTTGTGGATCATTAAACGTAAACATTACAAAATGAGGCATATCAGTCTTAATATTAAGTTCAAATTCAGAATTATCAATGGTAAGCTCATTTCCACCAAATTCGAAAGGATGATCAATGCCATTATAATGATTAATTTGTTGTTGCAAAGTTTCATTGTCACTTTCAAAAATATCTTTTAAATAGACTTTATTTGTATCCAATAATCGATGTAAATCAAGAGATTGCCCCTCTTTAACAATATGTTTATTATTTAACATATACATTTTTAATGCTGAACTATTTATACAGTGGTTATAGACAACATTGTTATCACGATTCAAATTAAAATAAACATGATTTGAAGGATTAAATACTGTTTTTTTTGTTGATTTTGCCTCATATTGTACGGACCATCGATGATTGGCATCATAAGTGTGAATAACCTTTACCATCATATCTCCAGGATAATTGTCCTCTTCTTCTTTAATCGTTGTTGTGAATATAATCTTTACTTGTCCAATATCATCAACTATTTCATAATCAAAAATACGTCTATTTAATCCATAACTGCCCCCATGCAAATGATGTTGACCATCATTTGATTCTAATTGAAAAGTATCATCATCTAATTTAAATGATGCATTTTCAATTCTACCCGCATAGCGACCTATCGTAGCACCAAAATTAAAAGGTTCTTCAAAATAAAATTCATCCGCTTCTACTACATTCCCTAAAACGATATTGTTATCATGGTATTTCCAAGAAACAATTCTTGCACCATAGTTTGTAAATACAATTTTCGTATCGTCATTATCAATTTTAATTAAATCTAAACCGTGTCTTTGATGTTCAACTTTAGATATCATTACATAATCTCCCTTTCAACCTTGTAAAATTAACGCTCCTCTAACTATATTTCAATGACTAAAACCTCTACCACACCTGTCCTAATTCCCTCATCACCTTATTTAACAGTGTTTATAATAACTTACTTATATCAATTTAAGTTGTATTTATAATCGCCAGCCTCGCGATTGATTTAAAAGTTAATAATGATATAAGAACATCTGCTTTTAATTGGACAAATTTTTAAATAGAAGAACGTTTAAAGTCTTAAATTACTTTCAATCCCCTGATTTTTTAAGATGTCTGCCATAAAGGGGTAGCTTTTTGGCTAAACATATCAAACACTTTATACTTGAAAATAGCAATATAAGACTTTTTAAATTCAACTTTTATCAGCAGTGTTTCACTTACATATTGTTACACTTTTTCTTGTAATATTCCATAGATTTCGGCAATTAACGTAAATAAATTGTATGTAAGATGATTCGAAAATATAATTATCATTTTTGTAAACACTTACATTCATGTAAACTATACTTAAACATCAAATCGTCGACTCAGAACAATATGATTTATTACAATTACGCTATATATAGGAGGCATACACATGAGTTATAGTATAGGAATTGATTTTGGAACCGCTTCTGGAAGAGTGATATTAGCTGACACATCCAACGGACATATCATATCAAGATATGAGGAAGACTATGCGAACGGAACTTATATGAACTCATTATATGATAAACCGTTACCTGAAAACTACTTCTTACAAAATGCTGACGACTATTTACAAATTCTTGAACAAGGCGTTCAATTTGTATTAGAAGATAGTAAAGTTAATAAAAACGATGTGGTTGGAATTGGAGTCGACTTTACAAGCAGTACAATTATCTTTCTCGATGAACAATTTGAACCGCTTCATCGTCATGAAGATTTAAAGACAAATCCACACGCGTACGTAAAATTATGGAAACATCATGGAGCTCAAGATGAGGCAAACTATATGATTCAGATGAGTAAGAATAAAAATTGGTTAGATTATTATGGCTCAAGCGTAAATAGCGAATGGATGATACCGAAAATCCTGGAAGTTAAACATGAAGCACCAGAAATACTTAGAAGAGCACGGTATATAATGGAAGCTGGAGATTACATCACTAGTATACTAACAAATTCAAATATACGATCAAATTGTGGTATTGGTTTTAAAGGTTTTTGGGACAATGAAGCTGGATTTAATTACGACTTCTTCCATAGCGTGGATCCTGATTTACCTAAAATCGTCAAAGAAAAATGTGAAGCGCCAATCATATCAATTGGAGAAAGTGCAGGTCGTTTATGTAAAGACTATCAACAAATATGGGGGCTTTCTCAAGATGTCCAGGTTTCACCTTTTATCATAGATGCACATTCTGGCGTCTTAGGTGTTGGGGCAATAGAAGCTGGAGAATTCACTGCAGTCATTGGTACAAGTACTTGTCATCTCATGCTAGATTCAAGACAAGTACCCATTTCTTCAATAACTGGCTCAGTTAAAAATGCTATTATACCTGGATTATATGCCTATGAAGCTGGTCAACCAGCTGTCGGTGATTTGTTTGAATACTCAAAGAACCAAGCACCTAAACATATTGTAGATCAAGCAAATGAACATCATATGCCTGTGCTTAACTATTTAGAGGAATTAGCAAGTCACATTAGAATAGAAGAACAACATGTTGTTGTTTTAGATTGGTTGAATGGAAATCGTAGTATACTTAGTAATAGTCATCTAACTGGAAGTATCTTTGGTCTTACACTTCAAACACCGTATGAAATGATTCATCGAGCATATATTGAAGCTACAGCATTTGGAACAAAATTAATTATGAAACAATTTGAAGATAATCATATTCCTGTTCATACAGTGTATGCGTCTGGTGGTATCCCACAAAAGAGTAAATTACTCGTTGAAATTTATGCAAATGTTTTAAATAAAAGGGTTGTCGTCATAGATTCATCTAATGCTTCAGCATTAGGTGCAGCGATGTTAGGTGCAAATGTTGGGAATGCATATAGTACATTAAAAGAGGCGGCATTATCTATGAAGCAACCTATAGCTTATATACAAGAACCTGAAATCCAAAAAGTTCAAGCTTATAAACCACTCTACCATAAATATTGTGAACTACATGATTTATTAGGTCGTCAATATCCTGAATTATCATATTTGATTTAAGTTGTTATCCTTTTTAAGACGTTTAATTTGAATCAACGATACCGTGATTAAAGTTGAAATGAATAAACATGTCAGCGTTGATACAATCGTACATCGCTGCATATGAAGTTCCACAGTGATATGAATCATTGAGATAATTATTAACGTAGGTGCTAACATATAAAATTTTTAGCATACACAATTTCAATTATGTTTTTTGATATGAAGCAGCAAATAGATATTGCGAAATTAATATTAAGCTTAAATTCATTGGTTTTTATTGACTTGATGACGTTTAATAAATTCCGGTTTGCTATAAACATGTATTTTTCTATCATCATATAGCATGAAGAACAAACTAGGTATCACTAAAATAAGTAAACTTGATAATTAAATCTTAACTTGAGATTTTGTTATCAGAGGGAGGACAACAAAAGAGCTGAAATACATATAAAGCCATACAAGGATAATAACTAAACTTGATAACGCTCACGCATAATGCATGGGCATTTTCAATTCAATCACAAACTATCAATACAATTAAAGTACCCGAGACAATCATGATTGTCTCGGGCTATATTATTGTTTAAATTTTATTTATCAACTGGATTAGCATTATCACCATGGAAATTTGTCTCGTTACGATTGTACTTTGGACTTGGTCCATATTTATTAGACTCTGTTTTACTATCTAAGCAAGTCAATACTAATATTAATATCGACCCAATCCAGTAGATTAAGCAGATAATTCCCATAAATATTAATACCGCTGAATTATCTATATTTGGTAAATAATTAAAACCTGATACAATGACAGTGAAAACATAAAAAATAATCGGAAGAGTCATCGTCATTGAGCGATCATGGAATCTTCTTGATAATATCGCAACATTAGGTATTAATGTAACTAAACTATAAATCAAAATATAAATTAAAGAAAAGATAAAAATTCCTACCCCCAACAAGAGAAATCCTTTACTTTTAAAAGTTTCACTTGATATTAAACAGAACATTCCAAAAGAGTAACCAATAATTGTAGGAATCATAAAAATTAAATGCCATAACATGGCAAATCAATACTCACTTCTACGTGAGCGTCCTTTAAAATTAAAATAGTTAGTCCAAAATAATTTAAAAGCTTGTGTAAATCTAACTTTTTCTCTCATTAGATATACTCCTTTTCATTTTGTCATTAAAACAAGTGTTTTAAATCAACACATTATTTGTTACATTAATAAGAGTTTATTTCTATTAAAACTCATATTAAAAGTATAACAAAACGTATTTTAAATAAAAATAGTAATATGAAACATAATATTACATTTTACATTTTTTAGTAAATACTTTTAATAAAAAAGAGAGGTGATATATTTGGACTTTATAAATCAGCAGACAACCCAAACTGCAAAAGCTTTATTAGGTGTTAAAATTATTTACCAAGATGACTATCAAACATATACTGGATATATTGTAGAAACTGAAGCTTATTTAGGTATACAAGATAAAGCTGCACATGGTTTTGGTGGCAAAATAACACCAAAAGTGACTTCTTTATATAAAAAAGGTGGCACGATATATGCACATGTGATGCATACGCACTTATTAATCAATTTTGTTACACGGACTGAGGGCATACCAGAAGGTGTACTTATTCGTGCTATTGAACCAGATGAAGGTATCGGCGCTATGAACGTCAATCGTGGAAAATCTGGATACGAGCTCACTAATGGTCCAGGAAAGTGGACTAAAGCTTTCAATATTCCACGATCAATTGATGGCTCAACCTTAAATGACTGCAAATTATCTATAGATACCAATCATCGCAAATATCCAAAAACTATTATAGAAAGTGGTCGTATCGGTATTCCTAATAAAGGAGAATGGACAAATAAACCACTACGTTTCACTGTTAAAGGCAATCCATATGTCTCTAGAATGCGCAAATCAGATTTTCAAAATCCCGACGATACATGGAAATAAAAAAAGGGAGCAGGATATTATCATGAGTCCTACTTCCTTTCTCTAAATTTATTCAAATTAAAATCTGCAAAAAAGTGCATATTAAAATACACCATTCATTATTTATTGAAAATACTTCTTTCCTCAATTTTAAGCTAATGTTAGAAAAATACCTTTATTTTACTTTAATATCTCCATTTTCATTGATTAATTTCACTTTATTATTTCCATTTTCAACTTTACTATTATATAACACACGATGATCGATGTCTGTTTCCCCTTCTTCATTACGAGTGATGATTTGGGTGTGATGAAGTTCTTTTTTATAATTCAAGTTTATATCCCCTTCTTCATTTTTAATACGTAAAGGAATATCAGGGTCTAATTGTTTCATTTGAATATCCCCATTGTCATTTTGAATATTAGCTTGATTAAAATGAATATCTTTCGTATGAATATCCCCATCCTCATTATGAAGTGTCACCTTTTTATATCGTCCTTTTTGAACTTTAATGTCTCCAGATTCAGCATCAAATCTTCCTGTGCCACTATTTACTCCAACAATATTTAAATCCCCGGCATTAGTTTTAATATCTATGTTTTTAATATATTTAGGTACTGTAATCGTAATGTGATTACTAACTTTACCTTGTATTCTAAAATTAATATGTGGACTTGTTTGACGCTCTGTAATTACCCAACGTTGATTGTTCACCTTGCTAGTTACGTTTAAATTTTTGTCATTCCCTTTGGACTTAACCGAAAAATGTTTACCTTTTTTCACAGTTATATCACTTACTTTTCCATCAACGTAAATACTTTTCACAGTATTATCATCATAGTTTTTCATTAAATTTGTTGTTTGATTATTATATTGATTGTCTTTACTCAATTTTTTATTTTGTGCATAAACTCCCACGCTACAAATAATAATTAGTGACAAGCCTATTAAAAATATTATCGCTGCAATTTTTTTCATGATTGTACACTTCCTTTGACAATAGAGATATTCCATTTTAGATATTTCATAGTCACATCAAATAGCCACTTAATGAGATAGTAAGTCACCACTGCAAGTACGAGTCCAACACCAAACATTAAACCAGTCATAAATGCGTCATATAAGATAATGGAATGAAAACCATCCATAATTCCTTTAATGAGCAACATCAATGGTGCAGCTAGTGAAGCTAGAGTAAAAATGATGAAGGTTAATACGAGCAAAATGCATAAAAAAGCTGGTATTATAACAATAAAAAAGTTAAGCAAACTTAGCCCCATTACTGCTACAATTGCGGATGAAATATTCATTAACGACACTTTTTGATGTGCATTTTCTACACTGGAAGTAGCTGTAAGTTCCTTACCTATTAATTTTGGATTACCTAATTCTTTACACACGTCTGATTCAGACTTTCCCTCTTGCTGTCCGCTATAAAAATGCGTATCGTATTCATTCAAAATATCTTCTTTTTCTTCTTTATTCATATGTTTCAAATGCTTTTTAAGTTCTTTTAAATAATCATTTTTATTCATTCATTCTCACTCTCCTCAATGAAATGTTCTACAGCTTCCGTAAACAATTTCCAATCCTCCTCTAATTGATTAACTCTCGCAGCCCCCTGTTGAGTTAATTGATAATACTTTCGAGACGGACCTTCAGTTGAAGGTTGATAATACGTACTCAGTTCCCCACTTTTAACCAAACGCCTTAGCAGAGGATAAACTGTACCTTCAGCTATGGTCATATATCTGGAGATATTTTGTACAAGTGAATAACCATACTGATCTTCTTTTTTAATAATTAGCAGAACAATTAATTCTAAAGCACCTTTCTTAAACTGTACATTCATATATCTACCTCCTCAGTCGTATAAACAGTATTAAACTATACACAGTAGTGATTCAAATTAACTATAGCATCCACTACTATACATTGCAAGGTACTGAGTTTAATTTATTAATACACACGTCTTTATTCAAATTACACCATCTTTTATTGACAAATTATAAAAATCAATATTTTTAATATACTTATATCATTATTTGGTAAACTGGATTTATTTCATTTGTGTATGTATAATGTGTATTATGGGACTTTATAAGGTTTACATTGATTTACTTTAATATAACTAGTTATAAAGGGTTTCATACAAAGGGGGCTTTTAAATGATAGAATTTGATGCAATTACCACATTATGTTTGGCATGTGTTTTATATTTAATTGGTCAAACAATAATCAACCATGTTTCTATTTTAAGGCGAATCTGTATTCCAGCACCTGTCATTGGTGGTCTTTTATTTGCAATATTAGTGGCTATATTAGATTCATTTAATATCGTTAAAATAAAACTTGATTCGGCGTTCATTCAGAATTTCTTTATGCTCGCTTTCTTTACTACAATTGGACTTGGCGCATCATTAAAACTATTCAAAATTGGCGGAAAAGTCATGTTGATTTATTTCACTTTTTGTGGAATCATGGCTATTTGTCAGAATATTATTGGTGTATCACTCGCTAAACTCTTAAACATTAAACCTTTATTAGGTCTTACAGCAGGTTCAATGTCAATGGAAGGTGGTCACGGTAATGCTGCAGCTTATGGTAAAACCTTACAAGATATGGGTGTAGATTCTGCAGTTGCAGCTGCTTTAGCAGCCGCTACACTAGGCCTTGTATTCGGTGGACTCATTGGCGGTCCCATCGTTAAATATTTAATAAAACGCTATGATCTTAAGCCAGAGCATCGTGACGATTCATTTAAAAATTATGGTGTCGTTGAATACAATCAATCATTACATACAAAATATAAACCTATTCAAGTCTTTTTTATACAATTTTCTATACTCGTATTTTGCATGGCATTAGGAACATATATTGGCAATACTTTTACCGATTTAACCGGAGTTAATATTCCAATGTATGTTGGTTCAATGTTTGTAGCAGTAATTATTAGAAATGCTACAGACTTTATTGGTTGGGATATCGTTGATTTAAAAATGAGCGAACAAATAGGTGATATTTCATTAGGCATCTTTTTATCATTAGCTTTAATGAGTATCCAATTAACTCAAATATATTCTTTAGCTATCCCACTAATCATAATTGTTCTTGTACAAGTCGTATTTATGGTACTATTCTCGATTTTCATATTATTTAAAGGACTCGGTAAAGATTATGACGCTGCTGTTATGGTAGGAGGATTTATTGGCCATGGTCTGGGAGCAACACCAAATGCGATGGCTAATTTAGATGTTATCACTAAAAAGTTTGGCAACTCCCCTAAAGCATATCTAGTAGTTCCTATTGTTGGTGCTTTCCTCATCGACTTAATCGGTGTAATTATTGTTATGAGTTTTATTCAACTTTTCAGTTAAATAATTAACCTTTTTTATTATAAGTACAAGCTTTATAATAAAAATCCATTATATTTCGGCATAACAATAAAAAAACGATAATTCCTATAAATCTCACTTGGGAATTATCGTTTTATTTGTATGTCGAAATTATTACAATATACTATCTCATTTTTTATTTTCTATTTAAATGAAGGCCACGTTGATTGATCCATGATATTAACTCCGGGCTCATTACGATATCTGCTTGTCGTAAACGCTCAATGTTCGGCGCATCTAACATCGTCATAATTTTTTTCATATGTTGAATAAAAGACTCTACATAGTCTACGGTATTTGTGATACCTGATTGTTCTACTTGATTTAAAAACGGTCGAGACATCCCTATTGCTTTTGCACCTAATGCTAAACATTTTACAGCATCGAGTGGTGTACGTAAGCCACCGCTAGCAAAAATATTTAATCGATCTTGAAATTCAGTACTCTCAAGTAAGGATTCTACGGTAGATTGTCCCCACTGAGATAAATAATTCATATCTTTATTCGAACGTCTTTCATTTTCAATATCAACGAAATTAGTTCCACCGCGCCCACTGACATCAACATAGTTAACACCAATATCATATAACGCTTGTAATGTTTCTTTACTCATTCCGAAACCAACTTCTTTAATAATAACTGGAACATCAACGCGTTTAACAATAGATTCAATATTTGACATCCATGAAGCAAATTCACGGTTCCCTTCAGGCATGACTAATTCTTGAGGTGAGTTCACATGAATTTGTAGCGCTTGAGCATCTAATAATTCAACCGCTTGTAGAGCTTTATCCACTGGTACATCGGCACCCACATTGCTGAAAATTGTTCCTTTGGGATTTGTTTTACGCACAATGCTAAATGTTTCAATCATATTAGGATTGCGCAAAGCTGCATGTGTTGATCCCACCGCCATTGCAATTCCAGTTTCTCTAGCAACAATTGCTAATTTTTCATTAATTTGTTTTGTCCAATCACTTCCACCAGTCATTGCATTTATATAGATTGGATATGCCAAATCGAATTTCGTAGTATGACTTGTCATATCGACTTGACTAACATCAATACTGGGGATGGAATGATGAACAAATCTCACTTTATCAAAATCTGAAACCAGCGCATCTTTTTGTGACATTGCGATTTCTACATGTTCATTTTTCCTCTGTTCTCTTTGTGAGTCACTCATTAAAACACCCTACCTTTGTTAAATTATTTATATATAGTTTTAAAACCATTTTTTCTTTTTAAAGAATATGATTAATATTATTGTTATAATTAGCATTAAAGTTAAGCACACGAAATAAGCATAATGCCATTTCAACTCAGGCATAAATTCAAAGTTCATTCCATATACACCAGCAATAAAAGTGAGTGGTGAGAATATAACAGATACAAGCGTAAGTATCTGCATTATACTATTCATCCTAAATGAGGTGAATGATTCATAATTTTCACGAATCTCATTCGTCATTTCTTGAGAAGTCCGAATAACACTTCTTTGTTTAATAAGATGATCATCAATATGTTGAATATACATTCTATGTTTGGCATCTTTAATTATATTTCCTTCTTGTTTCATTGTATCTACAACTTCTTGCATCGGAAATAATACGCGTTTGATTTTAATTAAATCCGAACGTAATTGAAAGACATTTTCCATAACGCTCTTACTATAGCGGTCATCGACATGCTTAGCTTCAAAATTATACACTTTATCTTCAATACCATAAACAAAGTTAAAATATTTATCCACCATACAATCCAGAATATGAATGACGATGTCTGCACAATCTAATTCACTATCATGATTTTCTGCATTGTATTGAGCCACACGCTTTAATGATGGAAAATGTTTGTGATGGTATGTCACTAAAACATTACCTTCTAAAAATACACTTAGTGAGATTGGTGAGTAATCATCATTAATAATACTATGAAATATCATATATTGATACGCGTCATATTCTTTATATTTAACTCGTGGGTCACCATTGATAGCATCATCTATTTCTAAGTAATTGAAATCAAAATGATTTTTTAAATACTCATTTTCTTCATCAGTGGCATTTTCAAAATCATACCATATAATCGTTGCATCTTTAGGAATCTCTTTCACATTTGAAACTAATGTAAGAGGTTGCGATAAAGATTGAAATCTAACGGTCACCGTCATCTTTCTTACCCCCTCATACTTTATAAATTACATTTTATCATGAATTATGTTACATGTATGTGCTCTTTTCGGTTAGTATAGTGTTATAACTAAGGAGGTTAAATAAATGAACAAGACATTTACCGTAACCCGAACTGTGACAGAAGATGCTATAGATAATAATAATCATATGCATGACGCATATTATAATATTATTTTTAGCGAGGTCATTAATAAATTCAATGAGGTTCATGGTTTATCATGGTCAGAGAGAGACCGTCTACAATATACAGTTTTTACTGTTGAAACACACACTACTTTTTTACATGAATTAACACTTGGTCAAGAATTCAATATAGAGCTATTCCTTTATAATTACGATGACAAACGAACTCATTTCTTTCTGAGAATGTTAATTGATAATCAAGAAGTTGTTGCAACCAATGAGGTCATGATGTTAGGAATAGATAGGACACAACGTCGTGCTGCACCATTTCCAAAACATTATCTGAATGCTATACAAGATTATGCTCATAAGCAAGAAAAAATTGAATGGCCACCACAATTAGGCCACTCAATTGGAATACCATATAAAGGAGAATAATAATGTCTATAAAAGAAAAATTAGTAATAGAGCTCATGAATTTAAAAGACACTGTAAAATACGAATTGTCAGAATTAAATGAACAACAATATTTGTTTATGAACGGCCCAGCACCTCAGTTGATGAAGCGTGCCATGAAAATGAGCTATATTCTAGGCCAAAAAGAAGCGATTGATCACTTTCTATTACTCATCGACACTTGCCATGAGAATGTCTTACTAGATAACTGCCAAGACTATCAAAAACAAATTCAACATAAACAATTCTCTTTACAAGAAGATATTATTCACCAAATAAATCAGTCAAAGGAATTCGAATCATTTTTATCAACTTATTATGTAAATAAAGGTAAATATGATATCACCAGCAAAATAAAAACATTACTTGAATAAATACTATTGTTTAAATAAAATGATTATCTCATACATCACTAGCTGATAAGCATAGCATTGGTAATTGACTTCATCCTTCCTTTTAGAACAACATTCACATCACTTTTAAAATACAGTTAAAAATCTATTCAATTCTTACTCTAAGATTGATTTAGTGATGTGTTTTAACACCTTGTGAGATTGGCGTATGGGATAGATAGGAAAATCATGCACCATTTTAGGATACTCTTTAAACTCAACATCGTTCCCACATTCCTCTAGAGCATGAGTAAATGCATGCATGTCTGGGCTTAATATTTCTCTGCCACCTCCATACATATATATAGGTGGCAACCCTTTTAGAGTACCGTATAATGGTGATATACGCGCGTCTGATAAAGGTAAATCATTCGTCCAAGATTTCATGAGTTGATGAACACCAAATCGACTAACTAAGATATCATTTTCTTCCAACGTTTTCGTAATATTAGGATTAGTCAAAGTGGCATCTAAAAGCGGTGAAAGTAAAAATAACTTTCTAGGCACTTCTTGATTATCATTGATAAGTGATTGAACAAAACTTAATGCTAGTCCTCCACCAGAACCATCCCCCATCATAACAATGTTGTTCGCACCAACTTCTTCAACTAATTGATTATAAACGTCACGAATCGCTTTGAACGTTTCTAAGTAGTGATAATCTGGTGACTTTGGATAGATAGGTAAAACGACCTCATGCAATGTATTTAAAGTTAGTTTATCTAAAAGTCTCCAATGAAATGGAGAAGGTTGCAAAGTATTATATCCACCATGCAGATAGAGTATCTTTTGATTTTTCTCATGTCTAAAATTAAATCTAAACACTTGCATATCATTAAGAGTAAGTTTATCTAAATTTGACTTTACATTAAGTGTCGCAGGTTGCTGATGTTTTTTACTATTTTCGATACTTCTCTTTTCTAAAAAATGTTTAACTTCATCATCATTACTAAAAAATATCGATCTATTGTGAAGTATATATTTATTAACCACGCGATTCATCATTCTATTTTTCATTAATCAATCAACCTACCTCTATTTAAAATTTTAAATTTAAGAAATAATTTGTTTAAATATCTATATACCTTTGCTAAAAAAAGATATAATGATAAGTATGTCATTTTAAAGAAATATTTTTTAATCAATACTTAGGATACTAGATTAAACCCAATTATAACAGACATAAAATTAAAAAGATAAACTTAGTAAATTTGCATCTAAAGGAGGCATTTAAATGTCTGAAACATTACAAAACCAAAGACAATTCAACTCTCAATTTGAACATCAAGAGATCCATCGTGGAAAAAGATATGGTAAAAAGAAACGCTCATGGGTAAGTCTCATTATTCAAGTTTTCGTTTTAGTATTAACTGCTATTACTGGCTATAGTATGCTTAAACAACCTATATTTAAAATTTCATTTGTAAATGAAACTATAAATTTCCATCAATTAAGAAATTTTCAAGATACAGTTACGCAAATCGGTAATTTGAATTTAGGTAATATTGATCAATTACAACAGTCTGTCGATAATCTCATCATTATATTTAATATTTTCTTTGTCCTATGTCTGATTAGTTTGTTTATAACCGTAATTACAATTATTTTTAATCGCACAGCACTCAAAGTAGTCAATATATTACTTTTAGCTATTATGCTAGTCATTACATTGTATTTCAGTTATATCATACATACAATTGCTCAGAAAATTTCCGAATCTCTAAAACAATATTATTTAACAGTATCACCAGAACAAGTATTAACTGAAGCAGATGCGATTCACAATGCACTGATACTCATTGGATGTAGTATTGCGTTATTGATTGTAAGTTTGTTTTTCCGTAATCGTTTACCACGTATTAAATAAAGATGATTTTAATGTTCTTTTAATACGAGAATCATCTCTTTTGTTTATGATTCCGAGACATAAAGTTTCTGGATAAGTGAAAAAGACAAATTCTATTGAAATAATATAGAGTTTGTCTTTTTTTATAAAAATAACCACCTAGACGCTCTTAACGTCGTAGGTGGTTATTACATCTCTTAATTATTTATCTTGTTGCGAAGGATAATCTTCAGCATTTGCTTTTTCAGCTGATAATTGAGCCTTTTTCTTGCCCTGTAAGAACAAGCTTAATATCAGTGCAATCGCACTAATAATTGTAGCAACAATAAATGCATCATTTACACCTTCTACAGATGCAAGTTTATTGACATGTTCGAGTAATAATTTCATTGCTGCTGACTCACCACCATACTGTTGGGCAAGTTCACGCATATGGTCTTGAATGACAGGATTCGTTTTATCTAACTCTTCACTAAAAGCAGAAAGATGATTTGTTTGTTGTGTCGTCATGACCGTAACCAAAATAGCTGTACCAATTGAACCAGCTAATTGTCTCATTGTATTAACAAACGCATTACCATGAGAAATTAAGCGTGGTGGTAAAGCGTTCATACCTGCAGTCATAATCGGCATCATTACAAATGCCATACCAAATGAACGCACAATATATATCCACATAATATGGAGATATGTTGTATCCATGTTTAATTTACTTAATTCCCATGTCGCATATGTCATAATGCCAATACCAAATATTGCTAATGGTTTAATACCGATTGTATCTAACAATTTACCTGCCACCGGACCTAATGCTCCCATGACTAATGCACCTGGCAATAGTAATAATCCAGAGTCTAATGCTGAAAATCCTCTAAGATTTTGTAAATATAATGGAAGTAAAATCATTCCTCCGTATAAACTCATCATCACAATCATATTGATAACAGTTGTAAGTGTATAAGTTGGATATTTTAATACTTCCAAGCTCAACATTGGCGCTTTCATTCTTAGTTCTCTTAAAATAAAGAAAATAATGAAAACCGTACCAACAATAAACATTGTTACAATCTCAGTTGAGCCCCATCCTTTATTACCAGCTTCTGAGAAACCATATAATAAGGAACCGAATCCAATCGTACTATAAATAATTCCAGGAATATCTGCTTTCGGATTTGTTGTACTTTGATACAACTTAAACCAAAATAGACCAATTACGATAGCAATAATACCTATAAAGAACATACCGTAAAACATTACATTCCAATCATAATTTTGCACAATGTAACCTGAAAGTGTTGGACCGATTGCAGGTGCTAATATCATTGCAATGCCCATTGTCCCCATTGCCACACCACGTTTTTCAGGTGGGAAAATTGTAACAATAACGTTAGAACCTAACGGCATCAATATACCTGCGCCTATGGCTTGTAATACACGTCCACTCATCATAATTGGGAAATTAAATGAGATTGCACAAACTAAGGAACCTAATGTAAATAGTGTTAAACCTATAATAAATAATTTTCTATAAGAATATTTATTAAATAAAAAGGCACTAATAGGTATTAATATACCGTTCACTAACATAAAACCAGTCATTAACCATTGACCAGTTGAGGCAGAAATATTAAACTCTGTATTTATTTTAGGCAATGCCACATTTAATAGAGTTTGGTTTAGAATCGCGATAAACATACCAAATAACATTGCCGCTAAAATTTTACCTCTAGTTATGCCTTTACCAAAAATAAAGTTAGACTCTTGATTTTTAATTCTTTCATTAACTCTACCTTCAGTAGAATTTGGATCGATAGGGTTCAACACATCGTTCGATGCGTCATCTTCCTCTTGGTTCTTATGACTTAACGCGTTTCTATCCTCTTTACTATCTGTATTGATAGATTGAGATGCATTATCTATTTCTGAGTCAAAGTGATTTTTTCGTTTTTCATCTTCAATATCGTTTGATTGCGTTGGGTCAGTATTTGACTTAGTTGTTTGTTCTAAATCGCTTGCTTTAAATTTAGATTGATTGCTTTCTCTCTTAGAATCTATTGTCGAACGTTGTTCCACTCTTTTGTCTTTATTTTTTCTTTTACGCTTAATTAAAAAGAAATTAATAAAACCAATGAGTATGAGCGCTACTACAATATATATAATAATGAAGGTCGCTGTCATAAAATGACCCCCTTAATTTTTATGAATTTTAACTTCAGCGTTCATACCTGGGACAACATTTTTAGATGGATTAGAATCTAAAGAGATTTTTACGGGTACTACCTGAGAAACTTTCGTATAGTTACCGTCGCTATTTGATGATGGCATCAATGAAAAGCTAGCTGCAGTCGCTTGGCCTACTTCTTCAACCTTACCTTTGATTGATGCTTTTTGACCGTCGATATCTACATCAACGTCGTTGCCTTTTTCCACGTCAGAAATATCTTTTTCATCTACATTAGCAGTTATATATAGATCATCTAAATTATATGCATATGCAATTGGGTTCCCTGCTTGAGTCATAGAACCTTCGATACCATCTGTTTTAACAATAGTACCTTTTTGTGGCATTTTGATGTTCATATCTTTTGATTGCCCATCTTGGCCTTGTGCTAAAACTTCTGCTACTTTATCACCTTTATCAAGTTTGTCTCCTTGCTTAACATTAAGAGATTTAATTTGTCCAGATGCAGGACTTGAGATTTTTATTTGATCTCCATCAACTTTTGCATTGTCAGTTGTCACATAACTTGTTGTGTTATGCCAGAACCAAAAGCCTAACACACCAATAACAACTAGGACAATGATAGTAATCACATTGATTAATATCATTTTTTTCATGAATATACCCTCCTATTTGCTTTTAAAATTCACTTTATCTATTATAGAGATGTGTAAATAAAAAATACACCAACATTTTTAATAATTGTGTTGGTTTAGAGTTTATTTATTTAAATTTTCTTTTTGATTTAGGTGAATATATGAAACAACGTGCGAAATATAAAATAATAAAAAGTTTAATCGAACTTTTAGAATACTATCCTTTTGATGAAATAACCATTAAAATGATATGTGCATATAGTGGCGTGAATCGCTCTACTTTTTATGATCATTTTCAAGATAAATATCAATTACTAGATAAGATCCAAAATTATCATTTAAACAAATATATATCTTTACTACAATCTTTCTATAACGATTTTCATCATATCAAAACAGATCAAAAAAAATTATATAAATTTTTCTTATTGATAGCCAAATATATTAAACGTAAAGAAGCGTTCTACAGAGCAACACTTGTAACATATCCTAATAAAGATATTGCATTAGATTACATTAACGCCACTAAAACATGTTATGAAAAAGTCATGAATAGATATGAAACCTCAATAAATAATAAACGTATGTTTATCATTTATTCAGTCGGTGGTCAAGCAGGTGTATTTATCGATTGGTTACGTAATGGATGCATCGAATCTCCTCAAGAGGTCGCTCAAGTTCTTTTAGCTAATACAATTAAATTACAACGATAAAAAAGCTAAAACTCATTGAAAAATCACTCAATTTTATCAATGAATTTTAGCTTTTTTAAATATCTTCACATTAATCAACTGTAAAACCATAAGAATTATTGCTGTAATAACGATAACGATTATATAAGGTATCGCATTACTGTCTCCCTTAATACCAACAAGTGGAGAGATGACGCCACCAAGTAAAGTTTGAAACAATCCCAACAAACTTGAAGAACTACCTTTGGCCCCTTTACTCTCATCCATTGCTATCGAAAATCCTAACGTTGCAATCCCTGTAACTGGTGCCACTAAAATCACAAAGCCACAAGAAAGTATCCAAAAAGTCCAATGGTTGAGTAAAGTTAGTGATACGATTATAACACCAATAACTTGTATAGTAGACATGATTCTCAGCAACAGTAATCTATCTATATAGTCAACAAGTTTTCCGGTTAATTGGCTTGAAATAATGAGTGTAACGCCTATAAAAGCAAACATAATACTGAAGTTTAATGGCGTTAAACCATAAATTGTTTGAACTATAAAAGGAGATGCAGAAATATAAGTAAATAGTAATACAAATGACACCCCTTGTATCAACATGGGTAATACAAAACGGGGTGTTTTAAAAAGTTCTTTGAAATTAATTAGCATCGTACCTATGTTACTACTTTCCCTTAGGCTCTTTTCAAGCGACTCAGGAACTTTAAATAAAGTTCCTATTAACATGACAATCCCAAACATTGTTAGTATTACAAATACAATTCGCCATGGCCCATAATTTAAAATGATACCGCCAAGCGCAGGTGCGATAATTGGCGCAATGCCATTGACAAGCATTAATAATGATAAAAATTTAGTTAGCGCATTACCTGAGTACATATCACTAGCAATGGCTCTTGAGATGACTGCACCTGCACCACCAGTTAATCCTTGAATAAATCGTAAAATAATCATAATCCATATATTTGTGACGAATATAATACCTAAACTCGCAATAGTAAAAATAATCAGTGAGAAAATTAATGGTTTTTTTCTACCAGTAATATCAGATATGGGGCCAGCCAAAAAATTTCCTAACGCTAATCCAATCATAAAAAAGGAGATAGTAAGCTGAGTTGTAGATGCAGAAATATCAAAATCATGACTAATATTAGGTAGTCCAGGTAAAAACATATCAATAGCCAATGGGCCAAATGCTGTTAATGAACCTAAAATAACAATAAAAAGTAATGATTGATTTTCTGACTGATACACCCTTTTCAAGCTTACTCCTCCCTTTTAATAAAATATTTTGAATGTTTGATAAAATCCAGTCTATTTTTATAATTCTTTAACCAACTGCATATTACTATCATCATTATCTATTTCTAATTCATAATCTTTATTTATATAATTACCAATATGATCGATATGTTGAATAGTTGTTCTTACAGTATGTCCGTTTCGATGAACACTTAACACTTGCGGAGATATCATAGTCACGTTCGTTCGATTTTGGAAATTACTTTTCATTGATGTGTATATAGACGAATTCTTTTTAAAATAACTCGATATAAAGTTAAAATCATTCATATTAAATGCTGAATTCATAGCCGTTGCATAACCAGTAAAAAATTCAGTTAATTTATTTTTCAAACTATTTTCTTCTTTTTCTTTCTTCTCAACATAGCTATTTATTTTATCACTATCAAATTCCAATGTAACTTTCGTATTATCTTTCAAATCGTCTGCACTAATTGTTTTCGTCTCAGAACTAAACGTCTTACCTTTTGCCTTACCAGTTGCAGAAATCGTTATATCTTTTGTTTTTGGATAAGGACCAAATTCTTTAGAATGAGAATAAGTGAATGTACGGTCATTGATTTGAACTTTTTCTGATTTATCACTTAATTTATTCGCACCCTTAAATTTGATATTGATAAATGATTGATCATAATCTTCAGCTACATCTACGGTTTCAGAGTGGCTTTCTCTAAAGTCAAAATTTAAATGCCCATTGAATGTACCGTTTTCTGTAATTTTCTTAGCTGGTAAATGATATGTACCAGGAATAAATTCACCCAAAGGTGTATTTTTATTTGCTTCAGCAATGACAGTTTTCTTTTTACCACTTGTTCTAAATTCATATTTAGTTTCTACTTTAGGTTTAATAATTGGCTTTTTAGTCGGAGCTGTGAAACTCATATTATCAAAAATTAAATACTTTGTACCATTTTTACTTATCTTAAGTACATCTTGTCCACTTTTCGTTTGTATATAAGATGCCACGCTTGAATTACTTTTATTCAATTTATCTACAGTATTATTGATATCTCGAATATACTTCTTAATACCTACTTCTTTTTTTACATAATTAATATATTGTTGCGCTTCAACATCGTCTACTTTTTTATTTTTAGTACTCAATAATGTAGCAACTTTTTGTGAATCATTATTATCTACAGCATTAACTAATATCTTAGCTTGTGCATTAGGCGAATTATAATTTCTTAAAAGGAAAAATAACACGATAATAAGTATTAAGATAAATACACTAATACCTATCGGCACAATTTTACGAAGACGTATATTGGTAGAATTCTCATTACTCGATTGAGATGATTGGTCTTTAATCTTTCTTTTTTTCTTCTTAGTTAATAGTTGCCCACAGTTTGGACATTGCGATGTATCATCTTTCACTTGATGACCACAATTTGGGCATTGACTCATTTTATCACCTCTACTCATCTCACTACATTATGATTATATTTACATTTCATAAACACATTACCTACTCGATATATTTTACATTTAGCAATAATAAAATACAATTTCCATTACATGTAGTTTTCATTGTAATTCCATTAAAAGAAAGTTACAGACTTATCTAAATTATATAAATAAACGCTAATCAAAAACATACAGATTTAGTCTCATTTTTTTATTTTCTCACTCATATTATTATATTCCTATTCGTCTCTAACTGTATAGACTCTTTCACTGATTCTATCAAAGTTTAGAAGTATAAGATTGTATACGATAGTCGATAATTTCTAAAACCTGTCTAACTTTTTCAATTTCCTTACTGTCAAAGTCACTCGTCATATCACTAGCAATATGGCTCATAATCGCTTTTCTCTCTTTAATATATTTTTTTCCTTTATTAGATAATTTAATTATTTTAAGACGTTGGTCAGTATTGGAATCAGGTTTTTCTAATTTAACTAATTCAGCATTGAGCAACTTTTTGACTCTTCGACTAACAGCAGCTTTATTAACACCTTGTTTCTCTGTAATTTGCCCCACAGTTAACGCCTCTATACTAAGCATATTTAACACATGAGATTGCTCAGCTGATATGCCATACTCAGTTTGCAAGTCTTTAAGTAACTTTGCCGTTAATGTATTAACATCATTAATAAATTTTTCTAAAAATGAGATGTGATCTTCTATTCTTCTTACCATTTTTATCTCCTAATTAATCTAAACGATTTATATAAAAAAATTATGTTTAATCCTTTTAAATCATAGCAATAATACCTTAAAATTTAAACCATAAATATGTATTAAAATTACCATATTCATAAACATTGCTAATTATAATTTCATAAGCTAAATTTATAAGTAATATAACTACTGAGGTATCAAAACAATGTTACTTTTTTTATGTTTTCTAATCGAATTATTACTTATTGTTTTATTATATACGAAGCAATCGTTTACTCTTAATTTATTTAGTTTCATCTTATATAACATCATTGGTTTTGTTATGATGACTTATCATATGGTAACTGTATCAATACCATATGATATGTTTATCATTGTAATTGTAGCAATGATACTGTTGTTGATTAAACATCGTTATATTTTCAAGTTGCAAACAGGACGTTTTTTTATTTTACAACTTAGTCATCATTTTTATACTGTGGGGCTATTTGCTGTGAGTTGTTTATATATAAGTACTATTCCCCTAATTATCATTAATAGCTTAGCTTTATGGGCCGCTACCATTGCATTTAGTACAATTTATTCATTTATCGGATACTTATCTTGGTCTACAGCTTTTGAAAATCATCAATATTATAAACACCTAAAGTTAATTATGGTGCTTGGAGCTGGAATTTTCTCTGAAGAAGTGACTACGCTTCTTGCTGCAAGACTTGATAAAGCTTTATCTGTTTATCATTCACAACGGACTAAACCTATCATCATTGTAAGTGGTGGCCAAGGTCCTGACGAACCAATTTCAGAAGCACTTGCGATGAAAAGATACCTTATAACTCACAACGTTCCGGAAAACCATATATTTATGGAGAATCAATCCACGAATACACGAACCAATTTCTTATACTCTAAATCTATCATTCATTCGATGATGCCTACTTCAAATCATATGTTGTGTGTAACAAGTCAATTTCATGTTTTAAGAGCGCTTAAATTTGCTAAAAAAGCTCATCTTTCTTTCGATGGCATTGGAAGTCGTACACCATACCACTTTTTGGCACAATCTATGATTATAGACTTTTTGGGTTTAATGTATCAATATAAAACAATACTTACTATTTATTTCGCTATGTTGTTTTGGCTTGCAATACTACAAACCATATAAATCCCTCTTAGCAAAATTGAATATATTTAAAGAAGCTTGCGACACAAACATGTCGCAAGCTTCTTTAATTTATAGTAAGTTAAAAGTGATATACAACAATCCCACAGTTGGGGTTCGGGGCCCCAACACAGAGAATTTCAGTACGAAATTCCTCGGACAAGGCAAGTTGGGGTTCTAGAGTGAAATATCATTTGTTCTATCTATTCTATCCTACTTCCCTTTTAACTGTTTTTTATTTTACCATCGTACAATTGAACAATACGATCAGCGTATTTGAACAAGCTTTCATCATGAGTAATCATGATACCTATCATTTGGTTAGCTTTTATTTGTTTTCTGATCATTTCAACAACCTCTTGAGCACGACTAGCATCAAGACTTGCTGTGGGTTCATCTGCTAAAACAATTTTCGGATGATTCATAAGTGCTCTCATAATCGCTACACGTTGTTGTTGTCCACCTGAAAGCATATGTGGGTAGCTATTAAGTTGTTCTTCTAATCCAATTTTTGTTAATAATTCTTTAGCTCTTGCTTGAGCTTCTTTGCTAGACATTCCAGCTTCTTTACCTATTAAGGTAAGTTGGTCTAAAACTTTTAAGTATGGAACTAAATGAGAGGCTTGAAAGATAAAACCAATATCATTTAGTCTTAAGTGCGCTTTATTAGTATGTCGTTCAAATAAGGATTTCCCCTCGTATACTACATCACCTGATGTTTGAGATAACAAACCACCTAAAATAGTTAATAAGGTTGTTTTTCCTGAACCTGAAGCGCCATTTAAAATGATGAATTCTCCATCTTTCACTTCAAAATTAATATCTTTTAACACCTCTGTTTTTGAGCTTTTTTCACCAAATGTTTTACTTATATCTTTAACAACTAGACCCATTATTGGCCACCTCCAATAGCTTCAATAGGATCAATTTTAATTAACTTAATAAATGATAATGATGTACCGATTAATCCAACTATCATAAATACGACAAGTACAATGATTATATTATGCATATCTATATGGAATGGCATTGAAACTGGTAAAATTTGACTGATGAGAAAAATGACTACTTCTGCTATAGCTACACCTATAAATGTAATCATTGAAATTTGTAAAATCAACGATGTCAATAAATGCTTTGTAGTTATACCAATTGCTTTTAAAATACCGATTTCAGATGTCTTTTGTATCGTCATTACATAAAAGAATGCACTCAATACAATTGCAGTTATAATATATAAACTAATAATCATCATATCTAATGGTGTTTGCTCTGCTTTATAACTTGCGATATTACTTGTTATATCGTCTGTAGTTGCTGTTTGAACGCCTTTGATGTGATTTATTTTATTTTTATCCGATTTGGATAATTGGTTCGTAACATAAAATGTTGCGACATTACTACTTTGTTCTATTTTGGATTGGTCCATCATAACAATGTTACTATGAGAATACATCGTGTTTTTTAATATACCTACAACTTTATAAGTTGTATCGTCACCTTTGACTTTAACTTTATCGTCTAAATAAAGACCTTCTGCAGTTAGTTTTTCATTTATTGCTATCTGATTTCCATTTTTAGGATAATGACCAGATTTCAAATTTGGCTGATGATTTTTCACGCTATTTATAGCCATCACGTTTTCTTCGTTTCCATTGATTTTGAAAGTTTTACCTGCCATTTTAAAAGGTTTTTCATCAATAATTTTTGAAATATTGTCTTGTTTACTTCGTGATAGAATAGATTTTTCTAATTGTGGTTCTTTCATTTTTTGAACAACAAATTGATTACCTTTAATTTGATCAAATATTGATATATTTTCTCGTGCTAGGCCTTGAGCAAGTCCACTGATAAATAAAACCATAATCGCCATTAGAAAAATAATGAACATGATTAATATAAATCTGAACTTATAAAATTTAATCTCTTTCCAAGCTAGATTCATTGATATCCTCTCCCATTTCTTTATATGTTAAGTTTAAGAGGAAAATATGAACTCAATATGAACAAGTGTGATTTTGTTCATAATTTGTTTTAACGTAGTATAATCATTAAAAAGTATAGGAGCGTAAACATATGATTAATTGCTTAATCGTAGACGATGATAAAAAGTTATTGCAATATGTTTCAAGTCATTTAGAAAGAGAAAGTATTCAAACACATACTTTCACAAGTGGAGAAGCATCACTAGATTTTCTTGAAAATAAAAATGTTGATATTGCGATAGTAGATATTATGATGAGTGGAATGGATGGTTTTGAGCTTTGTCAGACTTTGAAAGATGATTATCATATTCCTGTCATAATGTTGACAGCTAGAGATGCATTAAGTGATAAAGAACGTGCATTTCTAAGTGGGACTGACGATTATGTCACTAAACCTTTTGAGGTTAAAGAATTATTATTTAGAATTAAAGCTGTCTTAAGACGATATCAAATTAATGCTGATAACGAGTTACAACTTGGCAACTTAATATTAAATCAGTCTTATATGGAAATTACTGTGGGTTCAAAAACGATGAATCTTCCAAACAAAGAATTTCAGTTGTTATTTTTATTAGCCTCTAATCCTAAACATATTTTCACTCGAGATGATATTATTGGAAAAATTTGGGGCTTCGATTATGAAGGAGATGATCGTACTGTTGATGTTCATATTAAAAGATTACGTCAACGTTTATCTAAATTGAAATCATCAGTATCAATTCAAACTGTAAGAGGTCAAGGATATAGGGTGGACCAAAATGTTTAAAACATTATATTCGAGAATTGCTATATATGCAATTACAGTTATTTTGTTTAGTGCATTAATGAGTTTTCTTTTTACGAATATTTATTATCACTTTCATTTGAAAGCTTCTAATGATGCAAAAATTATGCGCACACTCAAAGAAGCTCGTGAATATGAAAGAACACAAAAACCTAAACCTCTAGATACGTATTTGAAACATTTAGGTCAAATGAATTATCAAATTATGACTGTCAACGAACATGGAACCAAACATTTTTATGGGGAAACTTTTCGTAAAAATACTATAAGTCAGTCTGCAATCAAAAAAGTGCTCAACGGTGAAGATTATCATGGTATTAAAAATAAACCTTATGCATTTTTTGTAACAGGGTTCTTCGATAATGAAACGGATAATACAGTAGGTATTCAATTTAAAACAGATGATGGGGCATTAGCAGTTTTTATGCGCCCAGATATCGGGAAAACTTTTAGCGAATTTAGAATTTTCTTAGCTGTGTTGATAACACTTTTACTTATTATTTCAATTTCACTAGTCATTGCATCAACATATTCTATTATTAAACCAGTGACCGCATTAAAAAATGCAACAACTCGAATTATGAAAGGTGATTTCAGTACGCCTATCAAACAAACACGTCACGATGAAATCGGAACACTGCAATCACGTTTCAATACAATGCGTCAAAATTTAGGACAAGTAGATCAAATGAGACAACATTTTGTCCAAAATGTATCTCATGAAATTAAAACACCGCTTACACATTTACAACGATTACTTACACAACTTGAATTGACGCAAAATGAAGAAGAGAAACAACTATGTATCAATGAAATGTTTGAAATCACTAATCAAGTAAGTGAACTAACTAAGGAATTGCTACTTTTATCTGAATTAGATAATGCTTCCCACCTTACTTTTAACGATAATGTTCATTTAAATACTTTAATAAAGGATATTATTAGACATGAACAATTTCGAACAGATGAAAAAGATTTAGTTTTGTTTACTGAATTAGAAGATTTGTATTTTCGAGGAAATGAAAGACTATTACATCAAGCTTTCAATAACCTCATCATTAATGCAATGAAATATGCTCCTCAAAATAGCATGATTAATATCACTCTAACTAGTACAAATCACTTGATTATATTTAATATTGAAAATGATGGATCGATTGCAGAAGAAGATGCGAAACATATATTCGATCGTTTTTATAAACTGAGTGACGAATCTAGTAGTAATGGTCTAGGTCTAGCCATTACCCAATCAATCATTCATCTTCATCATGGTAGCATTACTCTCACTTCAGATGATAAAACACAATTTATTGTAAAACTATTTATTTAGTATATATTCTTTAAACTATCAATTGGATTCATAACAAAATATGATGAATTTAAAACATTTCATTGATTAAACTATACACCACATATAAAACCACCATTAAATGATAACTTATTTTTAATCATTTAATGGTGGTTTTTTAAATACTACTTTACATTCAAGTATTTTTTTACTTCTTCGTTTATTGAATGGTACATATCTTCATGCTCTGACAATTTTAAACCAAATGATGGGACCATTTCTTTAATTTTTGGTTCCCATGACTTAAACTCTGATTTGTAACAACGTTGCAAGACATCAAACATGATATCAACAGCAGTCGAAGCACCAGGTGAAGCACCTAATAATGCAGCAAGTGAACCATCTTCTGATGTTATCACTTCCGTACCAAATTGTAATTGACCTTTAGACTTATCTGTATCTTTAATTACTTGAACACGTTGACCTGCAGTAATTACTTCCCAATCTTCATCTTTCGCTTCTGGTAAGAATACACGCAAATCATTGATCCGTTCTTCATTTGAAAGCATTAATTGAGAAACTAAATATTTCGTCAAATTAAATTCTTTTACGCCAGCACTTAACATTGTAATCATATTATTGGGTTTCACAGATTTAACTAAATCTAAATATGAACCGTTTTTTAAGAATTTTGGCGAAAACCCTGCAAAAGGTCCAAATAGTAATGATTTTTCACCATTAACAAATCGTGTATCTAAATGTGGAACTGACATTGGAGGTGCACCAACCTCGGCTTTACCGTAGACTTTTGCATGATGTCTATGTATGACATCTGGATTTTTACATCGTAAAAATAAGCCACTTACTGGGAAACCACCAATGTGTTTAGATTCCTTAATCTTTGTTTTTTGTAATAAAGGTAAACTTGCACCACCAGCTCCGATGAAGACGAACTTAGATTCATAATTCATTACATTTGATGTATTTAAATCTTTAACCACAACTTGCCAGTTACCATTATTTAATTTTTTTATATCTAAAACTTCATGTTTATAATTAATGCCAACATTTTTTTGTTGTAAATTAGCTATTAACTTTTTAGTCAAAGCACCAAAGTTAACATCTGTACCTGTCTCGTCATACGTGATGGCAATTGCTTCATCTGATTGGCGTCCTTCCATCATTAAAGGAACCCATGAGTTAATTTTTTCTGGATCTTGAGAAATTTTCATTTTTTCAAATAATACATTTTTCTGTAAACTCGCCACTCGACTTTTTAAAAATTTAACATTTTCTTCCCCTTTAACAAAGCTCATATGTGGCACTGATTGAATAAATTTATCTGGACTTTCAATATGACCTTCACGTATTAAATAAGCCCAAAACTGTTTAGATAATTGAAATTGCTCGTTGATATGAATTGCTTTAGTAATATCTACTGAACCATCTTTACCTTCTTTCGTATAGTTCAATTCACACAATGCTGAATGACCTGTTCCCGCATTATTCCAAACATTTGAACTTTCTTCGCCAGGTTGACTCAATCTTTCGAACAATTGGATATCTTTTTCTGGTGTTAATTCTTTTAGTAAAGTTCCTAATGTTGCGCTCATAATTCCGCCACCTATTAAGATGACATCTGTTTTGCTATGTTGAGTATTCATAACAAACACAGTCCCCCTTTTTTATTAAATAAATGGAACGATTGACACTCATAGATGTCGATGTCTTTAATAAAATTAAAGCGCTTTCTCTATATTGCAAAAAAATCTAAGCGTCTTTCAAGGAAGTGCTCATTTCTTCCTTATCATAACCATTAATTGAACTAATTTAATTATATATATAAATTGTGTTACACAAAAGAATAAAAGTCAACATTATGAGAATAGCTTCATTACACAATTCAAATTACAATTGTTTACATGTTACCCCTTATATACGAACTAATGTTATAATGACTTAAATATCATAGAAAACAATGAGGTGTTTTACGCAATGAAGTCGTTCACATTTTTTATGCATAATATTTATGCAATGGGCGGAACGGTAAAGTCGGTGACACAACTTGCAAATACACTGGCAGAAAAAGGACATCCTGTAACAATTATTTCAGTTTTTAGAGGCGCAGACTCTCCATATTTTGAATTACATTCAGCAATAAAAGTTAAAGTCTTAGTGGACTATCGCTTAAAACTTAAAAATACTAGAGCTATTACGGCAAATCGTATCAAAAAGTATACCCCCTTTTTAAATACAAAAGTGATTTCTCAATTTGAGCCAGGTAAAAGTCAGTTTTCGAGTTATGTAGAGAAAAAAATGATTAAAGCAATCAGGCATACTAAAACTGATGTACTCGTTGGAACAAGAGCTAGCTTTAATATTCTCATTTCTAAATATGCTAAAGCTGAAATAGTGACCATCGCAATGGAACATATGAATTTTGATGCTCACCCTGATCAGTATCAAAAGGAAATTATTGCTGCGTACCGTAATATCAATAAGATTACAACGTTAACTGTCGCAGACCAGCAAAAATATCAATCACAACTTAAAACTCCTGTATACGTTATACCTAATATGGTTACCGAAAAAAGAATTGCTGCTCCAAAGAAAAATCGTATTATTAGCGCCGGACGTTTAGAATATGAAAAAGGGTATGATTTATTATTAGAGAGTATTCGTTTAATACAAGAAGACTTGCGTCAATTGAATTATGACGTTCACATCTATGGTTCTGGTAGTAAGAAAACATCACTTGTTGACTTTATTAATCAATATCATTTAAATGATTTGATTAAAATATATGAGCCAACGCAAGAATTAAATAATAAACTTGCACAAAGTAAAATCGTTGTTGTACCTTCACGCAATGAAGGTTTCGGAATGATTATTTTAGAGGCAATGGTGCAAGATAATATAGTAATAAGTTTTGAAGGCAATGTAGGGCCAGATTCAATCATTAACAACGGAGATAATGGTTATTTAGTAAACTATGAAAATGTGTCTGAACTTGCAAAACGTATCGATTTAACAACACAACATTATAATGAGTTAGATCACATCATTGAAAATAGTAAAGATACGTTGAAACAATTTAGTCCAGATCATATATATCAATTATTTATGTCTATGTTTAAATAAAAATAGGAGTGAGACTTAGTTCATTTAAAACGAACTGTCTCACTCCTATTTTTCAAATGAGAATTTATATAACAATTACATCATTTTTAAAAGATTACCTAAAATCTCGACATCCAAAAGCAAGATATTGAAAGCCCGAAATGAATGACTTTATAGCTTCATTTCGGGCTTTGTATATGAAAAATACATTTCAATAAATTTTGATTTACAGAATGAATGACAAGATAAATGTCCAGATACAGATAAATACAAGTAATCCAATACTATAACGTAATGTCATTTTAAGTAGTTCAGATTCTTTACCTACTTCTTTAACAGCTGCTGTTGCAATGGCAATAGATTGTGGAGAAATAAGTTTCGCCGCAACCCCACCTGCTGTATTTGAAGCTACAAGTAGTGAACCACTTGTACCAATTTGTTGTGCTACAGAAGCTTGAATTGGCGCGAATAAAGAGTTGTTATTAACAACTGAACCAGTCATAAATACGCCGATCCAACCAAGGATTGGTGATAATATTGGGAATACGCTTCCTGCTTTTGAGATGCCTTGTCCCATAGCATTACTTAAACCACCATATGTTGTGATTTTTGAAATTGCTAAGATGAAACAAATTGTTATGATTGGTAACCATAATTCTTTAAATGCTTCAACAAATAAACGACCAGCATCACCAAAGTTAACTTTTTTAGCCATTAAAACAGTAATAATAATTGTAATTAGGATTGCTGTACCTGTTTGACCAATTAAGTTTAATGATAAAGTAATTGGTTTGTGTGAAATATTACTGAAAGTACCAGGTAAGTCAAAGTTAGCAACTAAAGCAGATAATTTACCTTTTGGTGCAAATAATGCTTTAAATGAAGGTGCACTCCAAATCATAACAATGACAGTTAAGATAATGAATGGACTCCAAGCAAATAAGACTTCTTTACCTTTAAGTTTTTTCGGTGCTTCTGGTTTAACATCTTTTTGAACTCTAAAGATATTCTTAGGTTGGAATTTCTTAGAGAATAAAGCTAATGCTAACATAGAAGCAAGTGATGGAATGATATCAGCTAATTCAGGACCATTAAACACTGTAAGTAATCCTTGTAAAACTGTATAAGTGACAGAAACAACAAGAATTGAAGGTAAAGTTTCTTTAATTCCTTTGAAACCATCTACGATAAAGATAAGTAAGAAAGGAATAAAGAAGTTAATAATTGCTAAAGTTAATGTTGATGTTTGTGAAACTCCCATCGCTTCTACATGACCAGGTAAGTTAAGTGTATCTACAACACCAACCGGAATACCAATTGCACCGAATGCACCAGATGCAGCGTTAGCTACTAAACATAACATAGCTGCTTGTAATGGTCTAAAGCCAAGTTGCGCTAATAAAAGTGCACAAATTGCAATTGGAACACCAAATCCTGCAGCGCCTTCTAAGAATGCATTAAATGAAAAACCAATTAAAAGAAGCTGAATTCTTTGGTCTTGTGAAATACTTGTAATACTGTCTTGAATAGTTGCGAATTGCCCCGATTCCAAAGTAATCTTATATAATAATACTGCCATAATAACAATATATCCGATTGGGAAGATACCTTGGAAGAAACCTTCAACAACTGCTCCAGAGGCAATTCCTACTGGTAATTTAAAGAATGGAATTGCAATTAATAATGTAACCACAAGGGTTGTGATAGCAGCATAAATTCCTTTCATTTTAAATACTGTAAGACACAGTAAAAATAAAATGATAGGGATTGCCGCAATTAAAGATGATAATAGTAAATTACCAAATGGATTAAAAGATTCTACTAACATATTGAACTCTCCTCATTAAATCTTTAGTCATGAAGACTAGGTAGACGCATACTGTCCCCTTATTAATATGTGATAAATACCTATTAAATCAGTACGATCCCCACAAGCATATCGTGACCATTTTCACAAGAAAAATATAACATTTTCTTATATAATTTACAATGGTGTGACATGAATGTAAAGGGGTGTTAACAATTAATAAACCTTAATATTTATAGTAGTTAAGCGCTTTAATTTCACAGGTTAAAAACATATATATTAATTTTTATGTTATGTTTACATGAATTATATTATGCACCATGATAAAATAAAAGCTAACAAATATCGTTAAGAGATTGAAGGAAGATTTATGATAAAGCAAATAAATATTTCAAATATGGACAAATTAAAAGAGCAAATGGAACGTGCACTTAGCGACGGCTATACGCATGTCATCCCCTATTCAAATGAAATTCAAATTCATCAGTCCATGATTAAAGCTATCACTTTACCTAAGACTTCATTTATAGTTGACTATACAATTAACAATTATTATTTAAACGATTGTAAATACTTCGGGTTGGACTTTGTTGATTTTGAGGACTGGGTTAAAAATATTAATTTATATCCAAATGTTATTTATGAAATTAATTCAACATTAGAACTTATTGATAAATTTGAAGTTGAAAATATCTTTGATTTAGCATTATTAACAATTCTTAAAGGGCATATCGCAGTTGAAGGTCATGTCGTATTAGACTTTAAAGGACCATTAAAAACGAGCAAGGGATTTTGGCGCTCATTTGACCGTAATGATTTAACTTATAGAGATAAATTCTTCTTAAACACCATCGCTTATGCACATAAACAAAGAATCCCATTTACGCGTGTACCATTTAACGATCACGATAGTATTAGATATTATGATTCAGTACTACTTAGTACTAAATTTAAAGCTCCAAGATGGTTAGTGACTCCTATTAAGAATTATTCAGTTAAAAAACATAAAGAGATTAGCTATATTTATAAAAAGGATTCATCAAAACTTAAGAACCACGTCGTTTTTCTAGGATTTGATTTTGGCTATCGAGGTAACTCTAAGTATTTATTTAATTACTTTGTTAAACACAATCCTATGATAGAGTCTTACTTTATAACAGATGAGAGAACAGGACCACATTTTATTTCAACTAACGATGAAAATGTGAAGAATTTGATTGAAACAGCTACTTTTGTCATTACGGAAAGCTATATTCCTGACGACATTCACCCTAATGGTAAAATCATTCAATTATGGCATGGGACACCTATTAAAAAACTATTTTTAGATAGTAAAGAGCCACACCAAAATTTAAATATATATAACTACCGAGCTCGAAAATATAATAAATGGACACAACAAGATTATTTAATTGTGGATTCAGAAGAATCAAAAACATACTTTGAATCAGCGTTTCCTAGTCAAAAAATTGATATATTACCTGTAGGATATCCTAGAAATAATTATTTATTAAATCGTATCAATGATGTAGGTTTACATAAACGTATATTTAGTGAGATAAATATAGATCCTACTAAGCGAGTATTATTATATGCCCCAACATGGAAAACAAATTCATCTGATGATGATATATTTCCTATTAATGAACAGTTATTAAAACATTATAATGTGATCTATAAAGGACACGTCGAGAGTAAAAATGACTTGGTTCCTGAAGGCGTAATAAATCCGCCTAATAATATTGAAACGCAAGACTTAATTATTATTTCAGATGTTGTTTTAACAGACTACTCATCAATTATTTTTGATGCTTTAACCGTAGATAAAAAAGGTTGCTTATACACACCCAATCACTCTCAATATGTCGAAGAACGTGGCGTCTATCAAGACGTAATGGACACCTTAAAACCTATTTGGTATACCGATGCTGAACTATTAATAAATGATTTAATTACTGATAGCATCCCACAATTAAACAATAAATATACAAATAAAAATAATCAGTCATTTGAATATATTAGTAAACTTATTTCAAATCAATTGAAATAAGTGCTTCATCTTATTGATGATTTTCAAAATAAAAGCGAGCAAAGTCATTATGCAATACAGAAATGATTTTGCTCGCTTTTTATTGTTAGCTTAGTATGACTCATTCTTGTTGAGTTTCACTATACTTACAACTAAGGTTGGAAGTTAGGATCTACAACAGTAGGTTGACCTTGTCGATTAAGCGTTACAATTGAGTAAGTATTACTTTTTGATGGATCTTTAAAGCTAAACACATATCTAAATCCATCTTCTGTTTGTTCTATTGAATAATCATTATATGATTTATTTTCGCTTCCATACATATTAGCTTCGTTTTTAGCAATGGAAAGTGCAGTTTCAAAATTTGGTAATTGTTGCAAAGCTTGACTGCGGTCGCCCTCAAATGGAGAAAGATATCGAGCAACACGTGTCGCATTTTCACTTTGGTATGGTGCTACATATTTATTCTGGTTATCTTGTACTGATTGCTGTTGTTTATTTTGATTATCCGATGAATTTCTGTTTGAATTTGTTGTTGGTCTTTCGCTTGTTCGTTGTTCTCCATCATTTGGATTTTGATTACTTGTTTGTTCTTTATTATTGTTATTTTCCTGATTGTCTTGCTTATTATTTGTATCATTACGTTTCGAATCTTTTTTTGAGTCATGTTGAGATGATGATTTATCCTTTTGTTCTGTTTTAGAACTATCATCTTTATGACTTGCTTCATCATTTCCACCATTGGAACAACCTACTAACATTAATGATAAAATCGTTGCACTTGCTAATACTTTTTTCATTTGAAACCGCCTCCTACTTTGTCTCTTTATCATGTTGAATTGAATTTCAATTAAAATATTAAAAAGGGCATAATATTAATTGCTCATTAATATTATACCCTATAATTATTAATTAAGTATGAAATTTATCATTGTTCCTTGATATCCTTATGAATTAAATCCCCAATATATTGAGACGCCTTACCATTATCTACAGAGCAAAATCTATCATAAAATGCATCTATTTTTTCTTGATATTGCTGTTGCACTTTATCTAAATTCTTTAGTTCTTTAGCTAGGCCATATGGTTCTGTATAAATAGGTCCTGGTAAATCTTCCATATAATTCATATAGAATCCTCGTAATCCCTTATCATATTTGTCTATATCATATGCAAAGAAAAATTGAGGGCGTTTTAAAATACCATAATCAAACATTACTGATGAATAGTCTGTAATTAAACAATCACTTATTAAAAATAATTCAGAGACGTCATTATAGTTTGAAACATCAATTGCAAAATTTTCATAACCAGATAAATCAAGTGCGTTAGAAATGAGATAATGCATGCGTAATAAAATCACATAATCATCTCCGAGTTCTTTATAAAGGTTGTCTAAATCAATTTTTAATTCAAACAAATATTTTCCTTTACTCACAAATTCATCGTCTCTCCATGTCGGAGCATACATAATAACCTTTTTATCACTAGGTAAATTTAAGTGAGTTCTAATTTCATCTAAATACTCTTGATCATTGGCTCTATTAACTAATACATCATTTCTAGGATAACCTATCTCTAATATTCTTTCTTCATCCATCCAAAAAGCACTTCTAAATATTTCAGTTGAATATCTATTTGGCGAAATTAAATAATCCCAACGTGATGTTTCACGATTAAAATTACGCTTATACTTTGGTGTCGTAGTCCCCGGCATACGTACCACTTTCATATCATTCGCTAAACGTTTTAATGGTGTACCGTGCCAAGTTTGAATGTACGTTTGATTTTCTTTTTTATTTAAATAAAGTGGTGTACGCGCATTTGATACCCAATGACTTGCTTCCGAGTATGCTTGATAATACTCTGCTGAATTACGCTTAACCTTTTCAGCACTACCCGGTACGACATTTTTATCGGGATTCTTAAATGACCATATATAGCGATAATTAGGATAATACTTTTGCATATATTCATAAATATACTTTGGACTATCACTGTAATTCTTACCACCGAACGATTCAAAGACAATCGTTTTCGGTTTAACATTATCTTCTTTATCTGTTAAATCATACAATGAACGTTCTTTATTTTTTCTTCTTAGAACAATATTTTTAACATGTCGCAACGTTTTTCTAAATTGATTAACTTTAAAAGCTTTATCAGTTTCATTATTCATTAACAAAATTGTTTCAATTTTATTTATTAGCTTTTGGTTTTTAACTAAATGGACATGTAAAAATTTCGATAATTCAACAAGCGTATCCTTATGTGTTTGATAGCGTTCATTAATATCATATCGAGTTGGTTCAAATTCATTAGCAATTTTATTTCCCATTTTAGTGACAATAAATTCTCTAACTTTTGGATTTGTTGCTCGTTTAATGGCATCATAAAAGCTGTTGACGTAATCTTTAAATAAAATATCAAAATTTTGTTCACTTAATGTAAGTGTTTCAAATGGATCATAGACTTCCCCACGGAAATAAAATGGGAAGTTAAAAATACGTACAAACTTATTTACATACTTCATATATTCAAGAACAAATGACCAATCCACATATGTATTTAAATTTTCATTAAATCGAATATGATGCGCCCTGACAATAGCTGTTCTAAAAATAATGTTACAAGCTGACTGTTTTCTTAAAAATGAATTAATATTCCCTTTGGCATTAAAGTATTCAACCCTTACTCGATCTAAATCAACAAATTGCGGACGTTGTGTAGTAAAAGAATGTATTGGAGCAATTAAACCATCAGTATTATTAAACTTTTCTAAGTAAAACGTGATTGCATAAGAAGCTAATTCATCATCTGCATCTAAAAACATAAAGTAAGGTGTTTCCACTTCTTCTAATGCAATATTACGCGCATGTGCATGACCACTATTTTCATCTAAATCGATAAATCGAATGTTTTTATCATAGTCTTTAATAGCTTCATCCATTAATTTTTTACTTTGGTCTGTCGACCCATCATTCACAATAATCAAATTAAAATCTTGTGTACGTTGTTGCTTAATACTCTCTAAGCAACCTGTGATGTATTCCTCCGCATTATAATACGTGACAATAATTGTCAGTTTATTCATACTATACGTCCTTTCTCTTTATATTAAATCGACAACATCTTATAAAATTTAGGTTGTATGTTTGAATGTCACTATAATAACTATCATTACCTATTAAAAATATAAACCTAATCTGTATATATTGATTGCATTTTTAATTTCGATGACTTCACTTTGAATACAATTACATAGATATTGTACTAAAATTCAACGCTACAATTATATCTAATATTAATGCTAAATGCGAACAATATTAAACATAACCCTAGCTCATTTATATTTTATGATTGAACTATAAACTTTGTTTATAGTTTGTTGTAAGATCCAACTCCATAATCAAATCATTATCTACTACACTTCCAGTATAAAATTGATGCGACCCTGTAACTCTAAATCCTCTGTTTTTATAAAAGCTAAGCGCTTTAGGATTATGCTCCCAAACACCAAGCCATATTTTCGATTTCCCAAATTTGATAGCTTGATCAATAGCTAGATTGATAAATAATTGTCCTCTTCCACTCCCTTGAAATGCTTCATCAAAGTAAATGCGTTGTATTTCCAAATATGCATGACCTTTGTTTTCAGTCTGAGCATCATTAATGTTCAATTTCAAGAAACCTACTATATTTTGATCAACTTCATAAAAATAATGAAAAGAATTACTTTGTTCCAATTCTTTTCTCAACACATCTATATCATATGCATCACTAAAAAATTGCTTGAAGTCCTCATCACTATAAGATTCTCTAAACGTTGTAAAAAATGTTCTTTTAGCAATTAGTTGTAGTTGCTCTACCTCAGTTATTTGAACACTTCTTATCCTTTCCCCCATTTAAATCCCCCTCTAAAACCTTAAAAAGTTAATTTTGTGAATTAGATGTGTACATTGACATTTTTGCTATTAATAAGTTTTAAATTTTCAAATTAAATTATACAATGAATGATATAAAGTTTGTTAGAAAAGCAGTTTCCTTATATTAAAAATAAAAACAGGGTAATATCAAGCGAATCATTAAATAATATCTTTAAAATTTAATATTGATTCAATTCATCATTAGAGGAGTGTAGAAATATGGTAGAAAAATTCAAAGCTTTTGTAGTCGATCAAGATGACAACGGTATTGTTTCAAATAGTTATAAAGAACTAACTAAAGATGACTTACCTGAGGGTGACGTTTTAATAAAAGTACATTATTCTGGCATAAATTATAAAGACGCACTAGCCACTCAGGACCATAACAAAATAGTAAAACAATATCCGATGGTCCCTGGTATAGATTTAGCAGGTACCATTGAAGAAACAAATGCTCCAGGCTTTGAGGTTGGAGATAAAGTCATCGTAACAAGCTATGATTTAGGTGTAAGTCATTACGGAGGCTTCAGTGAATACGCACGTGTTAAATCAGAATGGGTGATTGAATTACCTGAAGATTTAACATTGGAAGAAGCTATGATTTACGGTACTGCTGGCTATACAGCAGGTTTAGCTATAGAACAACTTGAAAAATCAGGTATGTCTATTGAAGGTAAAGAAGTGCTTGTACGAGGTGCCACTGGAGGCGTCGGAACGATTTCATTACTCATGTTAAATAACTTAGGGTATGATGTTATTGCAAGTACGGGTAGAGATGACGCCGAAGAAAAACTTAAAAAGCTTGGTGCTAAAGAAGTAATTGGCCGTTTACCAGAAGATAATAGTAAACCATTAGAGAAGAGAACATGGCAGGCAGCCATTGATCCAGTTGGTGGTGAAAACTTACCGTACATCGTCAAACGATTGGATAACAACGGAAGTGTTGCATTAATTGGCATGACTGGTGGTAACAATTTTGAAACAACCGTCTTTCCTTTCATTTTAAGAGGAGCAAGTATAATTGGTATCGATTCAGTATTTACTCCAATTAAACTAAGAAAACGTGTTTGGAGAAGACTTGCAAAAGACTTAAAACCACAACAATTACATGACATCAAACATGTTATTTCATTCGATGAAATCCCAAAAGCAATCGATCAAGTCATCAATCATAATAATACTGGACGTATTGTCATTGATTTCAATGTTTAAATAACTAAAAAACGTCATTGGATGCAAAAGCAAATGCATTTCATGACGTTTTTACTTTAATATTTAATATTTGATATACATACCTTTTGAATAAGGCTCAGTACTTTTAAATCCAAACTTCTCGTATAATTGATCTGCCGGATAATCTGCTATCAAGCTCACATATGTACCTTCTTCAGCAACACTCTCAATATACTTCATTATTTCATGCATAATTGCCATTCCATGACCCAAACCTTGATATATATCTTTCACAGCAATATCGACGATTTGGAAAACTGTACCACCATCCCCAATCACTCGCCCCATACCAATCAACATATCATTCTCATAAAGGGTCACATTAAAACATGCATGAGGAAGCCCCTTTATTGCCGCTTCAATCGATTTACTACTCATTCCAGCATTAGCTCTTAAATTACAGTAATCTTCGGGACTGGGTGCTTCAAAGTGAATCTTAGTCATTATCTATCACCTATCTAGTTATTGAAAATCTAAATCCACTCTACCAAACATTTTTTAGTATTTCGACTTTATTTTTTGGGTTCTGTAAGAATAGCCTGTCTTAATAAGAAAAAAAGTAACAGTAAACCTGCAAGCATACCTGTATGACCTATGCCTGCAAATCCCGCAAACATTTCGGGTGAAAATTTTTTACCAATAACTTGGAATGTACCTTTAACTGTCATCATTGAAATCGTGATTAACACACCTAAATGATACACGAAAAAGAACCAATTAAATAAGTAATAACTACTTAATTTAAATACTTTTTCAAGTGGTAATAAGAGTAAAAACATAAACATGCCTAAGATAAGTGTATGTGTATGCACTAAAGACAATTGCGTGTCACCCACAAAGTCATGCGCTTTAGTTAATTCTCTGTAGTAAAAGCCACTTAATAAACCTATGACCATATAAAATAAAAAAGAGTATAATAATCTACGCATAAAAAATCCTCCTTAAAATTATATTATAAAACATATTCATTTTTATTAAAGTGACAAAATCACGACTATAAAATAAAGAGCTAGCCAGAAATTTAGGTGAATTCTTAGCCACAGTCTCATTTGTCTTTGTAAATTAATAGAAATCTATATTAAATTATTATCTAAAGACGTAGAACCTTTAAATCAGAAAATACTATTCATATTCAAAACGATTCAATTAAATTTTTTTGGATGCGCTTGTTTAAAAAGAGCAATCAACGAAATCACAATTGCTACGATAGCAACTATCCATAAAACGATTGAATCACCTTGACTCGAGTCAGAATGAGTGTCATTTGGATTTGCACCTTTTTTTACAGTTGTAGTTGGTGTAGGGTGCGCACTATCTTCCTTCCCAGTCCACTTAACAACATCTCCATTATCATAAGTTTGAGTAGCGTTCCATTTGAATGTGCCTTCCTTTTTAGGATTAGCCACTACAATAGGAAATTCAATAAACTCATGGGGACCAATACCTTTATCTGTAGCAGTCCATGTTATTTTAGTAATGTTCCCTTTTTTATCTTTAAAAAATGATGTTTAAAACCTTCAATAGGTTTAACACTCTCAACGTTTAATCCCTTTGGCACATCTAATTCTACTTTCATTGTATGATCATTTTGCTCAACAGGCACCCTTACATCATACTTATCATATGATTCAGGTTCACTTTCATTAGGATTAAGTGTGACATGTGCATCAGCATACTTAAAAAATCCGATCCCCCAAAATACTATAAAAGTTAACAACAGTAATTTGCGTAACATCATTTCCCTCTTCAACTAGGTATATTTATTTGCTCATCATGATACCTGCAAAAATTAATATCATACCAATTAACAATTCAGTCATCAGTGCAAAACGATGGACCTGTTGTCGTTGTCTCAAAGCACGCATCGTTTGATAGAAACCTAATAGCATCATAGTAATAATTCCTGCGATTTTTATGACAAGATAAATAGACCAAGCGCTCACATTATTCCAAAGTGTTAAAGTATTCGTTTCATCAATAGCCATTAAAATCCCTGTAAAAACGAGCATAAACACAGCAATGATATTAACTTTTAAAAGCATACGTCTTACACTCGTCAACTGATTAATTTTCACTTTAATAGCATAACAAATGAGATAAACGAGTGAACCTAACCATAACGTTAGCCCTATAAGATGAATTGTTCTTATGATAATTGACCATAATGGCACTTGTTGTGACCACACGTGTCCAGACATACTTATCACAGCAATCATAATTATTGAAATGAGCCAGTACCATATTTTTCCATATCTTTTAAAATGAAAAGTATAAACAAAATGATTAGTGAAATAGAGCTTAATATATACGGAAATTGCATTATCACTTCTAATTTAAATGATAGAATATCTTCTAATATATCAGATGTGAGTGTCATCATATAAACCACAAGACTCACGAGTACTGACATAGCCATAATCCATGCAATTCCTGATTGCTTGGGTAACACATTAAATTGTCTTAATCCTCGTTTCCTAGCAATACCATTTAACCAAAACAAGCCAATAAGTAGAAAGTTTGCACCTTCAGTAACATATCTTAATAATCCAAACCAAAATTTAGACTTTTCATAAAAAGGTGAAGATTTATCTACATCTTTAGCCTCACTTTTCCAACTGAAAATTCAAACGTATCTCCGACTTCATGTCCATCCGCAGATACCGTATGCCATTCAATAGTATTCGTGCCATTAACAATTTGCTCAGATGAAAATACAACTGTCTGAGACCATCCAGTTGTTATTGGTTTAAGGTCTTTAATCTTTTTACCTTTATCATCAAATAAGGTCACACTCGAGTATTTGGTGTTCACAGGTTCATTAAACTCTAACTTGATTGCTTCTGGTTTGTCTTTAATAACCCCTTGCTGTTGTGGTGTTGATTTTTCTAAAGTCGCATGTGCAGAAGCTTGATATTGAAAAATAGGCAATAAAGTTATTAAAAACATAATAACTAACGTAGCACTATGTTTAGACATTATTTTTAAAACCAACATCCCTCCTTTCATATAAAAATTTTGCTCCGTTTTTCATATTAGACATTATCACTCATCTTAACAATAACTATTCTAATTTTTTCGAATTAGACACAAATATAAAAATAGAAATTTTATCTAGTAAATTAAATACAAGTATATATAAATCATAAAGTTAATAAATCAATTAAGTATGTAGCAAAATGGCAATTTGTAATATAAAATAAAGTTTATTCATTTTAGAATCACCTTACTAAGTGATCAACAAAATTTCGAAGATTGAATAAGTTGTATAAAGTTTATTATAATTAACCATACTATTAAATCATAAGTAATCTGCATATGCCTTAAAGATAAATTATATATTTAATGATTAATGTACAATCTAAAGTTATTAGTAGCTGGATTGATAATATAGCAAAATTCATCTACTTTTTCTTATACCTAACTATACAATAGGAATGTGATTCAACTTTATATATCATATTTAGGCCAAGAGAGTATGATATTTAAAAATTATGTCCGAAGTTTAAGAAGCTTGATGCCACAAATTTAGAAGTTTAAAATTTATTTAATTAACTTTAGTATCATCCTTATTCTAGTGGACGCTGAAAGGAACTATTAATTATGATTACAGCTTATAAACACGCACTTCATCATCCTTCACAAATTATTGAAACTGAAATCAATCATAGTGCTTCATGGATAAATGTAGTAGAACCAGATAGAGAAGAAATTGAAGGTTTGATGGAATTTTACAATATACCTGAGGATTTTATTCGAGATCCGTTAGACTCTGAAGAGAGTGCACGTATTGAATATGACGAAGATACGGGATACTCGCTAATTATTATTGACTTACCTATCGTCAATTCTACCAATCGGCGTGTCTTGTCGTTTGTGACCATCCCATTAGGCATTATTATTGGAAATGGTATCGTTATGACTGTTTGCGATGCTGAAAATGAATTTTTAGAAAACTTTGCTAAACAAGAAGATATTAACTTGAAATTTCACAGTCGATTTGCACTTGAAATACTAACAACAATAGCAAATCACTACAATAGAAATTTAAGATTGCTTAATAAATCTAGGATTCGTATTGAAAGAGAACTCAAAAATAACATTACTAACAAGCAGCTTTTTAAACTAATGGAAGTAGAAAAAAGTTTAGTATACTTCTTAGCTGCACTAAAAGGTAACGACACAATTATTAAAAAACTCTTTCGTCTTCCTGCAATCAAACGTTTTGAAGAGGATGAAGAGCTACTTGAAGACTTGGTGATAGAAAACAACCAAGCTATTGAAACGACTGAATTACATCAACGAATACTTGAGAGTATCACTTCTTCGTATGCTTCATTATTATCTAATGATATGAATAACATCATGAAAACATTAACGTTGTTTACGGTTCTTTTGACCCTTCCTACACTCGTCTTTAGTTTCTTTGGTATGAATGTACCCTTACCAATTGATGATCATAGTTACGTGTCTTGGATTATTGTTGTGGGAATTTCACTTATTCTAGTAGCTATCGTTAGTATCTTTTTATGGAAAAAACAAAAATTATAACAACAAATACCCTTAGTTATAGATTAGCACTCAATCTAACTAAGGGTATTATTATATGTTTAAAATTGTGTCAAAATTTTAAGTCTCTACTATGATTCAACAGCTGTCTTATTTGTTTTTCTTCGAGAAAGTACTAAAGTGACGACAACTGAAACAACAAATGCAATTAGCATTCCTATTAAGTAATGTAACCAACCAGCGTGTGTAGGATTTATAGATATAAATCCAGGTAATCCAGCTGTACCAAGCGCTATCGCTTTTACTTTGAAGAATGAAATATAAGCCGCACCTATACCTGATCCTGCAACAGCACCTATAAATGGATATCTCAATTTAAGATTGACACCAAACATTGCTGGTTCTGTAATTCCTAGTAAAGCTGAAATACCCGCCGCGGAAGCAACACCTTTTAATTTTTTATTTTGCTTAATGATAAAGAATGCAGCTAAAGCTGCACCACCTTGTGCAATATTTGACATCGTTGCGATTGGGAAGATAAATGAACCACCTGTTTTAGTCGCATCAGCAATTAATGTCGTTTCAACTGCAATAAAGCTATGGTGCATTCCTGTAATGACGATTGGCGCATATAATAAACCAAATATAAGTCCACCAATAGCTCCACCAAATTCATATAACCAAGTCAATCCATCAGATAACCAATAACCTAATTGACGAGTGACAGGCCCTACAAATAAAAATGTTATAAATGCTGTAATAAAAATTGATAATAATGGCGTCAATAAATTATCTAACACAGTTGGAATAACTTTACGTAACCATTTTTCAATCGTAGCTAAAATATATGTTGCTACGAGCATAGGTAATACTTGTCCCTGATAACCTACTTCATTAATATGTAGCCCAAAGACATCCCAGTGTGGAATAGCTTTTCCTTCTTCTAAAGCTTTTGGAAAATCATATGCACTCATCAATCCAGGATGAACAAGTATCATACCTAGAGCTGCACCTAAATAAGGATTACCACCAAATCGCTTAGCTGCACTAAAACCAATAAGTATTGGTAATAATGTAAAAGGTGCATTTGCAAATATATTAATCATATCAGCCAAGCCAGAAAATTGACTATGTACATCTATGATAGATTTACCATCATAGAACAAATCTTTAGCTGTGAAAATATTATTTAATCCCATTAACAAACCACCAGCTACAATAGCCGGAATAATAGGAACAAAGATATCAGATAACATTTTCACAAATTTTTGGAATGGATTCATATGCTTAGATGATTTATCTTTAACTTCTGAAGTCGTAGATGCTTCTTTTCCAGTTATTTTTTCTAATTCATTAAATACTTTATTTACTGTCCCTGAACCTATAATAATTTGGTATTGACCACCTGTAGAGAATGTTCCTTTGACGACGTCCATATTAGACAAGGTATCTTCATCTACTTTACTCTCATCGTTCAATACTAAACGTAATCGAGTTGCACAATGTGCCATTGCATCTAAATTTTCTTCACCGCCAATTGCTTTAAGTATTTCTTCAGCAGATTTTTTATAACTCATATTCATCCTCCTTTTAGAACCGATTCAAATAACTTAATTATATTGTAACCGGTTCCAATCATTTACACAATACTCCTATTCATTTTTCTTAAAAAATATTAAACTAGCTTTAACATCTGCAGTTAAATCAATATCACTTTGGAGGGGATTTAGTTGAAAGAACGCGGAAAAATAGAAAAATTGTGGCGTGAAGAAAAATATCGTGTGCTATTTCATGATCAGAATGCATATCATTCGATAAGAACGTTATTAAAATCGCCTACCACATTGGGTGAAGTGAAAGAACATATAACGCACGCTTTAACCATTACACCTACAAAAGGCTCAGTTATCAATGCTTTTGAACATATGTGGGGGTATTTCAAAAAACAATGTACACAATATGAAAAACAACATAGCCGAGAATTAAAAGCGTTGTATATTGAAAATCAAATTGACTATTTTGAGCTGTTGTCTTTTTTAAAAAATTTAGCAGATAAATATGCTGTCGAGTACTTACAACAAAGTACCATACTCAATATTACAAAATGAAGTGACAAAATCATTTAACAATTATATTTCTTCAGGCAAGCACGAATACGTAAAACAGATCTTTATTTATATGTCAATTTTGGTTTTAAAATAAAAAACTGCCGGCACAGTGGTTTGATACTTTGCAGGCAGTTTAAAATCTGTACATATCCTTTATACAGAAAATCTTGCGAAAATGTACGCCTATAGATGATGACATCTATATGAAAATTCTACTCATCAAACCACTCACATTTATAGTTTATAAGTATGATTGAGAGTCTTTAAACTATTTGTTGAAAAGAATTAATAGCGATATGAATACTTAATGAAATCTAAAACTTTACGGCGAGCACCATGACAATGCTTAAAATTTAAATTAAATGTTACTTTGGGGGAGAGTCATTTTAATTCAAAATTCTAATTGTTGCTACTTCAATATTGAACATAAACTTATGGTACATTTAAAACGTGCATAGATGTTGATTCTTGATGTTGAAATAAAATGTTTAACTTTCATCAAAACTACCCATATGCTAATGTTTATTCATCTTAATTTAAAAATTAATAATCAAAAAATAGAATTTTAATGGAGTTATTTTCGGATCATAGTGCTTGTGTTTTCTTGCTGTTGAATTCATTGATGTAATTGGAAAAGTTTTAAGAGATTACATAGGTATGAAACATTTTTGCTCAATTGATAATAAGTGCTGAATAATGACACATCAAACATGTTGAGTCTTGTTATGGTCGATATCTCTTTTATTGTTCTTTCAATTAACGTTGAAATGAGCAGCGTACATTTAGTTACAGTGACTTCGTTTTATAATTCATTCGAACTTCTCCTAAACCTCTAAATTGCTCTTTTAGATTTTTAAAAGGAAACGAAATCTAACATTAATTATGTAATAAAATTCTCTTTTTGACTCTATCTAAATTTTCCAAAATAATGACCCTATATTCCTAAATCAACTTTTATATTGTGCGAAACTTATAATTTCTAACAATTTTCTGTATTTAGCCAAGAAAAATTTTATTTTTTACTATTACTATTTCTTTATCAATCGCTTATAATTACATTTATTATTCTATCAAAACAACTAAATAATTGAGCGAAATAGATATACACGGTCACATTTAAATTTAGTTATTCAATTCATTCAAGGAGCTAATGTAATATACAATGACATGTTTTTTAAATATATATAAAGAATATCATTCTCCCCCTGAACGCAATATTAATAGAATTATTCTAATGTTTTCACTTACAAATGACTTAAAAATCACTATTAATGGTGAAACAAAAGATTTAGGTAATCATATAGCTATCATTAATCAATCTGACATCTATTTTATTAATAGTGCTTCAAATCTCGTATTACTCTCTATTCCAGTTATTTATTTTTATAGTAAAGATAATAAATTTTTTAAATGTTATTTTGACAGACATTTATTACAATCAAGCAGTTTTGTTAAAACAATTATTTTACAAGCTATTCAACATTTAATAAAAGGAGAAAATCAAGATGAGCAATCCATCTCTAAAATAATACAAACGCTACTAAAAGAAGCAGTCATTCGATATAAGAAAAAATATATTCCTCAAATTGCAGTTAATCATTCAGTGTTTACTGAAGGATTAACATTTATTCATTCAAAAGTATCACAGTCACTCTCACTACGAGAAGTAGCTCAACATTGTAATATATCTGAATCTTATTGTTCTAACCTATTTGCAAGATATCTTAATATGAATTTTAAAGATTATTTTACAAGCTTAAAAGTGATTGACTCTATAAAAAGGCTACTTTCATCTGAGGACTCAATTAACGCTATTTCAGAACAATCTGGATTTAGTAGTCATACCAATTTTACAAATCAATTTAAAAATTATTTAGGTTGTAGCCCAAAACAATACCGAACGATTATCTCTAAGTTAGACCCCTTACCTTCGATAAGTTTTAGTGATACTGACTTTTCACAATATATTGAATTAATTAATCAATTTGAGTTTAGTGATCATTGGGCTACTGAAACGACTGAAAGAGATATCAATGAATTTTATCCTCAAGATCAGACTAAAAACTCTAAAGCGTTTATACGTTTTCAAAATTTCAACGAATTATTTCAATTTGTTTTTAATGAATATTACAACATTGATCTTACCTCCCTGCCACAAGCTGTAATTTTTATCAATGATATCACTGATATTTCGACGCGATAGGTGAACTTTAATTTATTAAATCGATGCTTTGAAAAATTATTCGAAAAAAATATAGGTTTAGCCATGAGATTAACATCTACAAATGAATTTGAATCTATCAAAGAAATAATTTTATTATTTCTTAATAGCCACCAAGATTATAAAATGAACAAAAAAATGGTTAAATTTATGTTAGTCTTTGAAACTGAGAATATGTCAGTGAACGATATACATTTATGCCATTTAAAAATTAAAAATAAAAATAAGGCTATCCGTTATAGTATAACTGTTGAAGGATTACTACACCAAAATTCTTCTATTGATCGAACTTATGATATGATGAAGCGATTAAATTTCGATTACTATTTTATAGACATTGAAAATCTAGAAACCAAAAACTCATTAATTACCAAACGTAAATCGTACTTACATTCGTCCACACACTTTGAAAATTATAAACAATTTATATTAGATTCCGGTATACCTTCAACTAAATTTGTTTACAATAATTTATCTTTAAAGTGTTTTAAATATACAAACAATGGTACTTATCCACTTCAATTATCTGACCTTGTTTGTCATTTAGTCGCATTAATGCGTTACGGGGGTGGTGTAAGTTATCAACTGATAGAAGATGAGAGTCCTTTTATTGCCTTATTTAATCGTTATGGTAGTCCCCTACCTCTCATGCACCTCTATAAATTAATCGAACCATTTTTAAATGAACCTTTAGAGATAGCTAACAATTTTTTAATGAGTCGCAAAGATGGTAACTATCACTTTTTATTATTTAATAAAATAAATGATCGTTATCTATCTGACAGTCAACAGCGCTACGTTTTTAAAAATACATTATCAACCAACTCATTAATTATTATTAAAACGTTAAATCATGAGCATGGCGCAATTCAAAACCTTCTACCACAAACTAAACAACAATTTTATATTGAACGTAGTATTCTTGATGAACTTGATAAATCAAATCAACCAAAAACAGAATTAGCTATACAACATGACCATCATCTTCCTTTTCATGTCACCTTAAAACACGATGAAGTCAAATATATTTGTTTTAAACCTTCTTAAAAATCATCATAAGGTTGTTTCGTTTAAATTATGTGTGATAAGGATATATACAATAATAAGGAGATGATAATTTTGAATAAACAACAAGTGACAAAAGCAATAGAAAAAGTATTAAATTCTTCAAAAATTGGTGTCCTGTCAACTGCACATCATAATAAACCTAATAGCAGATATATGGTCTTTTACAACGATGACTTAAACTTATATACAAAAACGAATGTCAATTCACTAAAAGTCGAAGAAATAGAAAATAATCCTGATGCTCACATTTTATTAGGTTATAACGAAACAACAAACAATAGCTTTGTTGAAATAGATGCCACTATAGAAGTTGTCAAAGATCAAAAAGTTATTGATTGGTTATGGGAAACTCAAGACAAAACATTTTTCAATTCAAAAGAAGATCCTGAATTATGTGTACTCAAAGTTATACCTCGTTCAATTAAATTAATGAATGATGATGAACTAGATACGCCAGCTACAATTGAGTTATAAAATAATATCAAAATTTACCGTATTATAATCATTTTAGATTATGATGCGGTTATTTATTGTCTATTTTTTGTCATTCATATCATCAAGCTCCATTTTATAAATTTTATTTTCTTTATACTACAATATATAATTGCAAAATGACTTAAAATTATGTATAAATGAATTAATATAGATAAAGGAGTTTTCAATAATGAAAAATAAAAAAGGATTAGGCATAGGTCTTATCACAATTATGGTTATCGTTTGTATTGTACTAGTAATCATGATGTTCGTGGGTGGTAAGAAAGATTCATACTACGGTATTATGAAAGATAGCACGACCATTGATAAAATGATAAATACTAAAAATGAAAAAATTGAAAAAAACGTAGAATTACCTAAAGATGCTAATGTATCAGTTAAAAAAGAAGATTTTGTGATGCTCTTTAAAGATGAAAAAACTGGAAAAATTACTAAAGTTAAGAAAGTTGATCACGATGACGTACCTCATGGTTTAATGTCAAAAATCCATGATATGGGTAATATGAAACACGGAATGTAGAAGTATTAAAACTTGCATTTAAATTAGAACAATTTAGCACAAAGATGATTTTAAACTAAAAAATCATCTTTGTGCTTTTTAAATTTACATTTTTAAAAAATGCATAAGAGCCACTTACAATCATAAATTGTTTTGCTTCTGTTTACATTTTTTCAAAAATGCATAAGAGCCACTTACAATCATAGATTGTAAGTGGCTCTAAAATGTCAGATATATAAATTTTTTAAATTGAATTTAAGTAGTTTTGACCTTTTTCTTTATCATAGACGTTTTCCCACTTAGCAATAACAACTGTTGATAGTGCGTTACCAATAACATTAACACAGGTACGAACCATATCTAATAAACGATCAACGCCAATAATTAAAGCAATACCTTGTGCTGGTATGTTCATAGAACTTAATGTTGTTAATAAAACTACAATAGATACGCCTGGCACCCCAGCCATACCTTTTGAAGCAATCATAAGTGTGGCCATTAATACAAGTTGTTCAGTTAATGATAAATGCATATCATACATTTGAGCAACAAATAAAGCAGCTATAGATTGATATAAAGCTGAGCCATCTAAATTAAATGAATAACCGATAGGAATAACAAATGAAGTAACATCTTTTGGAGAACCAAAGCGTTCCATTTTCTTCATCATAATCGGCAATACTGCTTCTGAACTTGAAGTAGAAAAGGCAAGTAACAATTCACTTTTAAGTATCTTCATGATTGAAAAAATACTTATTCCAACCATTCTTGCAACAATTCCTAATACTACTATAACAAAGAAAACCATAGCAAATACTACAACAACTAATAATTTAAATAATGGAATTAATGCAGAAGCACCAAAAGTCATTACTGTCGTACAGATAAATGCAAATACTCCAATTGGAGCTAATTTTAAAATTTTATTGATCATCCAAAATACAGCTTCTAAAGTACCATTTAAGAATCCTTTAACGGGTTCTGCTTTTTCTCCTATCGCAGCTAATCCTAATCCAAAAAATACTGCGAAAAAGATAATCGGTAATAACTCACCTTTTGCCATAGATTCAAATAAATTCGTTGGCACAATATGAACTAATGTATCTATAAGATGATTACCATAAGTAGTCGCTTGTTCTGCTGAATGTGCAGATGATTGATATTTAGTAATATCGCCTTTAGGTAATTTATCTGGATCTAGACCCGAACCTGGTTTGAATAGATTACCAATGATAAGACCTAAACCTATAGCGATAGTTGTAATAATCTCGAAATAAAGGATTGCTTTCCATCCATAGCTTCCTACCTTTTTAGAATCCCCTAAATTTGAAATAGATAAGGCTAATGAACAAAATACAATCGGAATGATGATCATCTTAATTAAATTTAAGAACACATCACCAAATGGCTTAATATAATTTGCAACATCATCTTGTCCATATAGTAATAGACCAGCGATGACACCGAGTACCAAAGCAATAATTACTTGCGTTGGTAGACTTATTTTTTTCTTGAATAGAGCCATTATGCAAACTCCCCTTCATCTGACATCACTTAATTATATCAGATAACATCAAAATAGCTATATAATTTTTTTATAAAAAGTACATGCATGCTGCATTTCTTCCTATTAAAAACAACACTAAAAAACACACAGTTCTATGTTTAAATAAAACTGTGTGTTAATCCTTTATTTAGAAGGTTTATATTTTTGATCAAAATCACTATGTTTTGCTTTTTTAATACTTTTCTTCGTTTCGCTATCAAAACCTTCAATGAATATTCCTTTTGAAGTACTGATAGGTTGAATCACATATGTCACGTTAGGTTCATCTTTGAAAACAACTTCTTTATAGTATAGCCCCTTTTTAGTGCTATATGATGTTTTGTCTTTTTTCACTTTATCATTAAGATGATGGTCGCTCATATAGCTATCAATCAGTTCAAGATTTTTATGACCTTGATAAGCTTTGAGTCCGAAGAAAAATGCAATTGCTAATATTAGAGAGATAATCAAAATAATGATTACCCTAAAAATAACCTGTTTCTTACTCATTATTATAGAAACTCCTTTTATCTTATCACACACAATTATAAACGATTAATTCGTATAGAAAAGAAAGATTTAGTTAAATTGTAACAAAATGTTCGTTTGTAAATGTGAAAATTTTGAGAAGTTTTATAAAAATTCCCTTGCATCATCAATCGGAAGTCTCACTGAATCGTGTGCATCTTGTGCTTTTTTACCTATAGCAATCGCTAAAACTGGCACATATCTGTCAGAATCATAACCAATAATATCCGCAATATTTTCTTTATCGAAGCCGCCAATAGGGTTTGTATCGTATCCATGAGCTTTCGCTGTAAGCATTAATTGCATTGCCATTAAACTACTATCTATATTCACTATATCTTTCATGCCTTCTCTAGATAAGTTTTTATAATAGGGTAATATCCAATCTAATAGCTGTGCTTTGATATCTTCTGTCATCAATTGTTGTTCTACAGCATCGCCATAAATCTGTTCAGCTTTTTCGTAATTTGTAAATCTCCAAAAATAATTAACATAGCTGAGGATGTAGTTAACTGTCTGGAATTGAATCCAAATGATTCTTTAACTTTTTCTTTCATTTCATCACTTTCTACAACAGCAATTCTCCATGGTTGCATATTAACCGATGAAGGTGCTTTAGTTGCTTTAGTAATGATTTCATCCATTTCTTCTCGAGGAATTTTATAATTCTCGTCAAATACCTTTACTGATTTTCTACTGTTAAGCACTTCGTTAAAATCATTTATACGTGTCAATTTTCGCACTCCTCTAATTTTTTAAAAAATTGCTTTATTATCAAATTAAACTCATTCAAATATTTGATAAATTTAATTTAAAACAATTTGAATTATAGTGATGAAATCAATACTTGACAAGTGATACGCTTCATAATATTGTTACCTTAACAAGGAGTGATTAAATGTATGTAGAGAATAGTTATTTGAGCAAACAATTATGTTTTTTATTTTATGTTTCCTCTAAAGAAATCATCAAAAAATATACAGATTACCTAAAAGAGTATGGTCTTACATACACAGGTTATATTGTATTAATGGCGATAGAAGATGATGAGAAACTTAACATTAAAAAACTAGGCGAAAGAGTCTTCTTGGATTCTGGCACGCTGACACCATTATTAAAAAAATTAGAGAAAAAGAATTATGTCATTCGAACTCGTGAAGAACATGATGAACGGAACCTTCAAATTTCTTTAACAGAACGTGGCAAGGATATTCAAAATGTTCTATCTGATATTTCACAAAGTGTTTTTAATGAATTTAATATTACTCAAGAAGAAACCCAAAATTTAGTTGAAGACTTGCAAAATTTTGTAACGAAAAATTTTGATAAAACAGTGGAAAAGTGATACTTATAGAGACTAGAGACAAAAGTAAGCTTTTTAAATACAACAAAACTTTCAACTTTAGCAATAGCGACACAATTTAATAGTAATAGTATGTCTAAAGTAAGCTTTTGTCTTATTCTCTCGTACAGTCAGTATATTTTTTTGCACCTAATTCCTACTAAACTTATCTAAATACCTCTTTTTTTGCAAGTTACATCACTTTATCTATACTCTATTAATTACAAGCATTGTAAAGACCATTAATGAATGATTATAGATAATTTAATAATAATCCATTTTAACATCTAAAAATGTGAATTAAGATGGTATTTAAATAGACTATCAAGATGTGTGTTGTTTGTTTCCCTTCATATAATGGAGGTTGAAAGAAGCAATTGTATAGCTATTTTAATGAAAGTAGAGGGTGTGATTGTAAAATCAGTTATTCACATATATGACAACATGGAATTATGCTAAAACATTATGATATACGTATTTTTTAAAATGATCTATCGACTGCCAATGTCTTGAAAAGATGATTGTTTCCTAATTCATTGATAGTCTTTGGTTCAGTATGTGTATGAAATCTGACTGTTAGTTATTTCATTCTAATGAAACGAAAATAGCAAAATTTTTTGAATATTTTATTTTGATATTAAACAAAAATGTGCCCTAATTTGAACACTCTTTAATGCTCACCTTAGGACACAATTTTTATTTATATACGAACAGCTTTTTCTTTTTTATTTAAATGAATCATTGTAATAAGAGCAATTACACCAAATATAGCTAAGAAGAAGAAAGCGAGATGACTTGAACCAGTGATACTCGTTACAAAAGTAATCACTAGTGGTGGGAAGAAACCGCCTAGTCCCCCCATCATGGATACAATACCATTCGCTGAACCTGCTTCTTTAGAAAAGTATGAAGGTACTAATTTAAATATTAAACCATTACCTATACCCGCACAGATACTAATTGCTAAACAGCCTATCGTAAACAGAACAATATGACTAGATAAGCTTAATATAAGTGCACCAATAATCATTATCACGAAGTCGATGATAAGCGCTTGTACTGCATTAAATTTATCACCTATAACACCACCAACCGGTCTTAAGAATGTCGCTAGTGCTATAAATATACCTGAACGAATACCTGCATCCACTTTATCAATACTAAAATGATCAACTAGGAAGTTCGGTAAAAAGATTCCAAAAGCCACAAAAGCTCCAAAAGTAATAAAATACCACAAACTTAAATAATACAACTTATAATTCTTAGATAGGTCTTTGACTTGAGCCATCAAAGGAATCTTCACTTTCGGCTCATTTTTATCTCCTAAAAAAAACATTAAAATTGCAAATATACTTAGAATAATTAAATAACTACGAACTGTATTTTGCCAGCCAATTGCACCTGCTAACACTGGGGCACAAAATGATGAAACTGCAGTACCAATATTACCTACACCATATATACCATTTGCTAAACCAACTTTGTCTTTTGAAAAGTATTTAGGTACTGAAGTAACACCTACTGAAAAAATTGCGCCACCAATTCCTAGAAAGAATCCTGATAACATTAGCATACCGGGTGATTGAGCTTGACCTAAAAGAAAAATTGGAAGTAATAGTACAATAAAACTCCAGAAAAACACCCATTTCGCTCCTACAATGTTAGTTAAGTACCCAAATGGTACACGTAGTACAGAACCTAAAATAACAGGAATAGCTAAAATGACAGATATTTGTCCTGGAGAAATATCAACATCTTGTGAAATAAATGGCATTAATGGAGAAATGATACTCCATGCCATAAAGCCTGCGACCAAACTCAATGTCTGTAACGTAAGCTGAGAAACACCCTTTTTCATGTTCATTTTAATTCACCTTCATCTGATTTAATTATAAGGTGTATTGGTACTTTGTGAGAGCTTAATAAGAGGTCAAAATTAATAATATAAAACAAAATTATAAACAAAGTACCAATCACAAATTCATTTTAATATGTTTGTGAAAATATGAACATAAGGACATACCCTGATTTTACTTTTATTTTTCCCTATATAAAGGTACAAAAAAAGGACTACTTAGTCATAGACTAAGTAAGCCCTAATAATCAATCATGATATACATTTAAAATTCTAATAATTTTTTCTTTAAGGCATATTCAACTAATTCAGGTTTACTCTTTAAATTTAGTTTCGTCATAATATGCGTTTTATGTGCCTCTACCGTTTTCACCGATACAAACAACTTTTCTGCAATATCTTTATTGCCATAGCCTTTTGCTATAAGAGGTAATATTTCTAACTCTCGTTTCGATAAAATTTTAAATGGATCTGAAGATGATGACACTTCATCCGTTTGTGATTGATTGACAAACTCATTGACTAAAGACGTCGTCAATTTCATATCAACATAAGTTTCACCTTGATATACTGTACGTACGGCCAATATTAATTGCTCATCAGGTGAATTTTTTAAAATGTATCCTTTAGCACCACTTTTTAACACATGAAATAAATATTCTTCGTCATCAAACATCGTAAGTATTAAAATTTTAGTATCAGGAAAACTTTCAGAAATTTTACTGGTTGCGATTAAGCCTGACTCTCCTGGCGGCATGCTCAAATCTAAAATTAAAACATCTGGTCGATGTTCTAACACTTTTTGATAAGCTTCAACCCCGTCAGCTGCAGTTGCAACAACTTCCATATCTTCTTGATAATTTAATATCATTGAAAATCCTGTCCTAACAACTGCATGGTCATCCGCTATAACTATTTTCACTTCAATTCCCCCAACTTACATCATCAACTTAAATCGGTATATCTAATGTAATTATAGTACCTCTATTAATATGTGTCTCTATATTAACATGACCGTTAACTAATTCTGCACGTTCTCTCATTCCGTACAATCCAAGTCCAGAGCCTTTAGGGTGATGATCTAAACTAAACCCTTTACCTCGATCCACAACCTCTGCTACAAGCTGCTTGCCATCACTATGCGTACTTACCTCAATTTCATTAACCTCAGCATATTTTAGAGCATTAAATACACCCTCTTGAACTACACGATACACAACTGTTTCAATTTCATTATCAAAACGCATGCCTTTAATGTTCGAATCATATTTAATATGCATACCATAATTTTCTTCAAACTGTTTAAAATATGATTTAAAAGCTGCTTCAATGCCTAAATCGTCGAGAGAAGAAGGTCTTAATTCAACAGACATATTTCTAATATCATCAATAAGCTGTGATAATAAGCCTTCTATACGTTGAGATGTTTCAGCTAACACCTTATCCCTGTGCTTATACTTCAAAAGCCTTAGTTCAACATCTATATTGAGCATATCCTGTATTACACTATCATGTAATTCTCTAGAAATACGCTTTCGTTCATTTTCTTGTGCTTGAATTGAACGATGTAACATTTTTTGTTGATACATTTTTTCTTGCCTTTCAATCTGAGGCGCCACATTCTGTAAGGTAAATGCACTAATACCTCTTTGTTCATCAATATTTTGATACATAGCTGTAAAAGGCTTAATTTCATTATCTTTTGTCTTCATAAATACTTGGAAATTGGAATGTTGTAATTGCGTTGTCTCTAAAAAACAATCTTTACACGATTGTACATCATATTCATTAGAGTATCCTTCGCATCGATGACAAATCGCATTTGTCATAGCATTATAATTATCTTCCTCAGTTAAAATATCTTTTGCTGCGTCATTCATAGCAATAATTTTGCCTTGTCTATTAACAAATACAATTTTCTCGTTCGTGGTTTCATAATAATTCTTAAGTAATTGCTCTAAACTTAAATCAGTTTGCTCCAACATATTTACCACCTAGTTTATTTCTGTAAAAATACCGATTTGTTTTTCAATATTAAGTTGGTCCAATGACTGAGGTAACGGCTGATGATTTCTTTGACCTAATAATAAAACGCCATACATTGAATTTTCTAACCATAAAGGGACTGCAACTACAGCTGTCAATGACTCACTAAGAATGATTGGAAATTTAACTTTCTCTTCTGGAGATAAAGCTGTATCTACATCAGCAATAACCATACGCTTACCGGTTTTCATCACCATTCCAGCAAGCCCTCTACCCTTTCTCAAAATGATAAGTTTATATCTATCATTTGTGTTACCTGAAACATATTGCCATTTAATTGGTGATGAAGTGTGATGATAATCATATAAAGCGATACCACCAAAATCATAACCCTCTTGTGCTCTCAACTTATCTAAATTCATTTGTAAATGTTGATTATGTTTTAAAGATTCTGGTTCCACACTTTCACCTCATAATAAATTAAATTTTGTTTTTGCGATAAACAATATATCTTCTGTTCATATAAGACAGTGGTACACTCCAAACATGTACTAAACGAGTAAATGGCCAACACGCAAACACTGTAAACCCTAATAATATGTGCAGTTTAAACGACCAAGGCACGTTTAACATTAAGTCAGCATTTGGAGAAAACATGAATAAATGTCTAAACCATATCGCAATGGTTTGACGATAATCAAATTCAGGTTGAATCGCATTGGTTACAAGCGTAGAATAACAACCCATTATTAAAATAATCAACAAAACGATATTCACAAATATATCTGAAAATGAACTTAATCGTCTAACGTTTTTGATGGATAGTCGTCTTAAAGTTAGCAACAACATTCCTATTAATGTTATTATACCAAAAACACTACCTATATAAACTGCACCTATATGATAGATATGATTATTTACTCCTATCGCCTCTAACCAATTAGCGGGAATCAATAATCCCACAACATGACCAAAGAATACCGGAATAATACCTAAATGAAAAAGTAAACTTCCCCATTTTAATCGTTTCTTTTCAATCATTTCACTCGACTTTGCTGTCCATGAAAATTGATCATATTTATATCTTGCGATATGTCCAATAACAAATATTGCTAAACATAAATATGGATAAATAACCCATACAAATTGATTAAGCATGATTTTCCACCTCTTTCAAAGGCACGATACACGCTTTTAAAGTTTTTCTTAATGCACTGACAACATATGCATAGGGATTATTGTTTTCAGCTAGGGTATTTGCCATTTCATACGTACCATCTTCAATAATCATAATGACAAGTTGAAGGTTTTCCTGTGCTCGACTATCATTTTTAAAATCAGCAACTTGCAAAAACTGTAGCATCAATGGGAGAAAATCAGATAATTCATTATCAACCATTTTTAGTCCAAACATTTCGTATAAAACCTTTAATTTAGCTAGCATTTGACCCCGTTCTTTTTGCGTGTCAAATTTATTAAATGTCATATAGAGTGGGTGTTTTTTACTAAAATCAAATGTATCTGTATAGATAGCTTTAATTTCTGACAAAGTATAATTCATCATGACTTCTCTATATGCAAGCAAATCTTCGTAGCCGGGGTGAGACTTAGAAATAGTTTCTTCAAATATTTTTGGATGAAATGTCATTTTTTCTGGAAAATTCATTTGTTGACCAAGATAGCCTAAGCTATCTTGGTATAGACTTAATTGTTCAAGGTTAATCACGGAAGATCCCTCCATAGAAATTTTCATTATAAATTTCTTGTCCAGTTTTACCTGATTGAACTGCAACACCACAACCTTCACAATTAGAGCCAAAGTACTCTCCACCGTAACCTTGACTTCCTTGCGCTTTATAAGTATCTAAATATGTTTCTTTATGGGAAGAAGGCACAACAAAACGATCTTCATATTTAGCAATACCTAGTAAGCGATACATTTCAGTCATCTGTCTTTCAGTAAGTCCTAATCGTTCTAATTTAGAAGTATCGAAAGGTTGGTTTGTTATTTGAGAACGCATATAACTTCTCATCATCGCCATTTTTTGTAAGCCCTCTTTAACAGGTTTTGTGTCGCCAGCAGTTAATAAATTTGCTAAGTATTGAATAGGTAAACGCATTTCCTCAATAGCTGGGAAAATCATATCTGGATTTTGACCTGCATTTTCACCTTCGAAATAACTCATAATAGGACTTAAAGGTGGACAATACCACACCATCGGCATAGTTCTAAATTCAGGATGCAATGGAAAGGCCATTTTATATTCTATTGCCAATTTATACACTGGTGAGTTTTGAGCTGCTGTAATCCATTCTTGATTTATTCCATCTTTTTCAGCTTGTGCAATGACTTCCTCATCAAATGGATCAAGGAATAGGTCTAATTGTTTTTCGTATAAGTCTTTTTCATCTTTAGCTGAAGCCGCTTCTTGAACGCGATCTGCGTCATATAATAAAACACCTAAATATCTCATACGTCCTGTACAAGTTTCGGAACAAACAGTTGGCATACCAGCTTCGATTCGTGGGAAACAAAATGTACATTTTTCAGCTTTATTCGTTTTCCAGTTAAAATATACTTTTTTATACGGACATCCAGTCATACAGTATCTCCAACCTCGACAGGCTTCTTGATCGACGAGTACGATACCATCCTCATCTCGTTTATACATAGCTCCTGATGGACAAGATGCTACGCAACTTGGATTTAAACAGTGTTCACATAGTCTTGGTAAATACATCATAAATGTCTCATCGAATTGGAATTTAATATCTTCTTCTATTTTCTGAATATTTGGATCCTCTGGTCCTGTAATGTGACCTCCAGCTAAATCATCTTCCCAGTTTGGCCCCCATTTAAGATTCAATCTATCACCTGAAATTAAAGAGTGAGCTGTCGCCACGGGAGAGTGCTGTCCTTGTTTAGCATTGGTTAAGTGTTCATAGTTATATGTCCACGGTTCATAATAATCTTGAATGAGTGGCATGTCTGGATTATAGAAGATTTTACCTAAAGCAATTTTTGACCATCTGTTACCAGATTTTAATTCAAGCTTTCCTTTTTTATTTAGCACCCAACCACCTTTATATTGTCCTTGGTCTTCCCATCTTTTTGGATATCCTACACCCGGTTTTGTTTCTACGTTATTAAACCACATATATTCTGCACCAGGTCGATTTGTCCATGTGTTTTTACATGTCACACTGCAAGTATGACAACCAATACATTTGTCTAGATTCAATACCATTGCAACTTGCGCTTTAATCTTCAAGCCAATTGACCTCCTTCATTTTTCTAACAGCTACATACTCATCTCTTTGATTTCCAATTGGTCCATAATAGTTAAAGTGATAACTAATTTGTGCATATCCTCCTACTAATTGAGTAGGTTTCAAGTGAATACGAGTAGGTGCATTATGAGAACCTCCACGAGTATCAGTAATTTCAGAACCAGGTGTCTCTATATGTTTATCTTGTGCATGATACATAAACATTGTGCCTCTAGGCATACGATGAGATGTTACAGCTCTGGCAGTAACAACTCCGTTTCTGTTGTATACTTCTAACCAGTCGTTATCATTAATACCATGGTCAGCTGCGTCTTCATTTGAAATCCATACAACTGGTCCACCTCTAAACAACGTCAACATGCGTTCATTATCTTGATAAGTTGAATGAATATTCCATTTTCCATGAGGTGTAAGGTATCGAAGCACTAATGTATCTTGTCCACCTTTAACTTTTTTATCACGAGCACCAAATACCATTGGAGGTAAAGTAGGTTTATATACCGGTAAACTTTCGCCAAACTGTTGGAATACCTCATGATCTATATAATAACTTTGACGTCCAGTTAGTGTTCTAAATGGCACTAAACGTTCAACATTAGTTGTAAACGGTGAGTAGCGTCTTCCATCTTTATTAGAGCCAGGGAATACTGCAGTTGGAATCACTTCTCTTGGTTGAGAAGTAATGTTTAAGAATGATATCTTTTCAGAAGCACGTTCTTTAGAAATATCTTTAAGTTCCATACCTGTTTGATTTTCTAAATCTTCATATGACTTTTGTGATAATTTGCCGTTTGTAGCAGAGGATATATTCAAAATGACATCTGCTACTTTTCTCGCTGTATCTATTCTCGGTCTATCATTTTTAACTGAAATAGTATTATCATCATTCCAAGTTCCAACTATACTTTTAAGTTCTTCGTACTCTTCACTAACGCTATAACTCACACCATGAGCACCTATTTTCCCTTTTTCTAGTTTTGGACCAACAGTAACGAATTTATCGTAAATTTGTGTATAGTCTCGCTCTACGATAGAAAAATTAGGCATTGTTTTACCTGGCACACCTTCAATTTCTCCTTTAGACCAATCTTTTACAATACCGTATTCAGTTGAAATTTCTTGTTTTGAATCATGTCCTAATGGTGTAGTTACGACATCTTTAAATTTACCTGGAAGATAATCTTTCGCCATTTCTGAAACAGCTTTACTTAGAGTTTTATAAATATCCCAGTCCGAACGCGATTCCCATAATGGGTCAATCGCTGGGTTAAATGGATGAATAAATGGATGCATGTCTGTAGAAGATAAATCATGTTTTTCATACCAAGTTGCAGCAGGTAAAACGATATCTGAATATAATGGCGTCGCAGTCATTCTGAAATCAAGTGATACTAATAAATCAAGTTTCCCTTCTGTATCCTCGCGCCATTTAATTTCCTCTGGTTTATCATCTTCATTTGGCTCTGCCATTAAACCAGAGCGCGCACCTAACAAGTGCTTCATAAAGTATTCTTGTCCTTTAGCTGAACTAGAAATTAAATTAGATCTCCATACAAATAATGTTTTAGGATGGTTTTTTCTTAAATCTGGATCTTCTATCGCAAATTGTGTATCTTTATTTTTAACTGATTCAATCGCTTTTTGTAAGATGGCTTCATTTGAATCATCACCTTCATCTTTAGCCTCTTCACCAAATAATAGACTGTTTTTATTAAACTGTGGATATGAAGGCAACCAGCCCATACGAGCAGCTGTTACATTGTAATCAGCTGGATGTTGATGCTTAATATTTTCAGCTAATGGTGATTTTAATTTATCTACATTTGATTCTTCATACTTCCATTGATCTGTAGCGAAATAGAACCAACTTGTACCATTTTGTAAACGTGGAGGACCTTGCCAATCTTTAGCGAATGCAATAGTATTCCATCCTTCAATTGGTCGACATTTTTCTTGTCCTACATAGTGTGCCCAACCACCACCGTTAACGCCTTGACAACCACACAATAGTACTAAGTTAAGAATTGAACGATAAATAGTATCGGAGTTAAACCAATGGTTGATACCAGCCCCCATAATAATCATTGAGCGTCCACCAGTATCAATAGCATTTTGTGCAAATTCTTTTGCCACTTTCGTCACTAATTCTTTTTTGATACCTGTAATTTGTTCTTGCCAAGCGGGAGTATATTTAGAAGATGCGTCATCATAAGATGTAGCTTCTAGTTCGTGTTCAAAACGTTGAACACCATATTGACTCGTCATTAAATCATAAACCGTAGCAATTTTAACTTCTTCTCCGTTAGCTAACTGAATAGTTCTCGTTGCAATAGGTCTCTCAAAGATACCATCACCACTGCTATCAAAATATGGAAATTGAATCGTTTCAACATGATAGTCACTTTCAACCATTGATAACATTGGATCAATTGGTGTACCATCCTCTGTTTCAAGTTTCAAATTCCATTTTTTCCCTTCTTCCCAGCGTTGCCCCATTGTGCCATTAGGAACAAGTAATTGTTGACTCAATTTGTCTTGAATAACTGGCTTCCATTCATTATTTTCACCTGACATCCCTAAATCAGAAGCACGCAAGAATCTACCTGCTTTATAGCCATTCTCATCTTCATCTAATATAATGACAAACGGCATATCAGAATATTGCTTAGCATAGTTAATAAACATATCATTCGGTTGATTTTCATAATATTCCTGTAAAATAACATGTGTCATTGCTTGTGCAACCGCTGCATCTGTCCCCGGATGTGGTGCAAGCCAATGATCGGCGAACTTAACATTCTCAGCATAATCAGGTGCTACTGAAATAACTTTCGCCCCTTTATATCTAACTTCAGTCATAAAATGTGCGTCAGGTGTACGTGTTAATGGAACGTTTGATCCCCACATCATTATGTATGAGGCGTTGTACCAATCACTGGATTCTGGCACGTCTGTTTGCTCACCCCAAATTTGTGGAGATGCAGGTGGTAAATCAGCATACCAATCGTAAAAACTTAACATTTCTCCACCTAACAAATTAATAAATCTTGCTCCTGAAGCATAACTAATCATCGACATAGCAGGAATAGGAGTAAATCCAGCAATACGATCCGGTCCATCTTTTTTTATGGTGTATAAAATTTGAGCTGCAATGATATCTGTGGCATCTTTCCAATTTGCTCTGACGTGTCCACCTTTACCTCTTGCTTCTTTATATTGTTTGGCTTTTTCTTCATTTTCTACGATGGATGCCCATGCCGCAATTCGGTTTCCCTTTTGTTCTTCAAGCGCTTCGGTCCATAAATCTAATAATTTACCTCTAATATAAGGATATTTAACTCTTAACGGACTATACTCATACCAAGAAAATGATGCACCTCTCGGACAACCTCTTGGCTCAAATTCTGGCATATCAGGTCCACAACTTGGATAATCAATTTGTTGATTTTCCCATGTAATTACGCCATTTTTGACAAATACTTTCCATGAACATGATCCAGTACAGTTAACACCATGCGTCGTTCTCACAACTTTGTCGTGGCTCCATCTTTCTCTATACATCTTTTCCCATTCTCGACTTTTATGCTCTAATACCGACCAATTTCCATTAAACTTTTCTGTCGGTTTAAAGAAATTCAATCCAAATTTTCCCATTTTATTAATCCTCCCACCATACAAGGTTATATCCTTTCTCAATGCATAGGTATTGTGTCTTATCTTTATTGTACATTTTTTCACAAAGCCATTATATTAGGGAATGTCCTAATTGATGTTAGAGATTCCCTAAAAAATAAGGCCTACAAATTCATAATGAACTTGTAGACCCAAATGTTTATACATATATTGTTTTAATACTCTTGTGTTTAATCATTTCGTTATACACGTTTTGTTGAGAAATGTGGTAGCTATGGTCAAAATCAATCAGACATTGGATTCCTTCATCATATAAAGTTTCAGCCTTTGCAATTGCACGTTCTTTATCTCCCTTGATTAAATATAGATTTCCCTTGTCATTCTTATTATTATTCAATAACGTACGATTAATGTCATCAAGTATATTACCTAAAATGCATATGCCTGGATGACCTTCTAGTTGTTGAGAAACCAATTGTTCTTCAATCGTACTTAAATGACCTATAACAATCTTTTCATTGTAGCAGGAAGCATTAAACACTATTGCAATGGGGTAGTCTTCATTCGTATATGATTCAATTTGTTTAATAATTTGACCTAATCTTTTCACACCCATATAAATAGCTAAAGTGCCTCCATTAATCAAGTTCCTAATATCCGTATCGTGATTAACCGAATCTTTAAAATGACCAGTTGAGAAAGTCACACTCGGTGCGATAGAACGCATCGTTAATCCCATATTCATAGTTGCTACGGCAGCACTTGCTGATGTCACACCAGGGACAATCTCGTAATGAATATGATGATTTTCTAATGTTTGTACTTCTTCTGTAATTCTACCAAAAATCGCAGGATCTCCTCCCTTTAGTCTCACCACACATTGATATTGATTAGCTGCTTCAACAATTTTTTGATTAATCTCCTCTTGTTGAATGTGTTTACAATAAGGTTTCTTTCCCACATTGATCACTTTTGTTTGAGAAGAAGCATACTGTAAGATGAAAGGATTTACGAGACGATCAAATAAAATCACGTCAGCTGATCTAATTAACCGTTCAGCTTTTTTAGTTAATAAGTTTGGATTGCCTGGTCCTGCACCGATTAGATATACTGTGCCAGGATAAGTTATAGACATAAGTAAATATCTCCATCAATAACTTCTACTTCGTATGTCTCTACACATCCTGTATCAGGTTGTTGTACTTCTCCAGTTTTTAAAGCTATTTTTTGATCGTGTAACGGACAGTAAACATAATCACCACTTACAGTCCCTTCAGACAACGGTCCTTCTTTATGTGGACATATATTTCCAATGGCATATAAATCACCATTATCTGTGAGAAAAATACCTATTTCTTTTTCGTTTACAACTACTTTTTTGCCTATTTGAGGAATCATTTCATTCATTGTTGTAACTTTAATCTTTTCTTTAGCTTTCATTCTTACACCTTCTCAACTTCAAAGATTTTTTGTGCTTCTTTATTTTCAACAATAGTTTCCCATGGTTCATTCTCAACAGCTTTTTTGGCTTCCATAATTCTTAAATACAGTTCTTTTTGCTTTTCTTGATTTAATAAGACATTCTTGACATTTTCAAAGCCCATACGTTCTAACCATGGTGCTGTTCTTTCAGCGTAAACACCTGTTTCTCTGTAATACTGCATGAGGGCACCACATAATTGAATCACTTCATCTTCGGTTTCAACTGTCGTTAACAATTTACCTACAGTAACATCAGTACCACCATTACCTCCGATAAATATTTGGTAGCCATTTTCAACAGATATGACGCCAAAATCTTTAACACCAGACTCTACACAACTTCTCGGACAACCTGATACTCCCATTTTAAATTTATGAGGTGTATCAATATATTCAAATGTTTTTTCAAGTCTTATTCCTAGTCGAGTTGTGTATTGTGTACCAAAACGACAAAACTCTTTACCAACGCAACTTTTAACAGAACGCGTCTTTTTACCATAAGCAGAAGCAGAACGCATTCCTAAATCTTTCCAAACTTGTGGTAATTCTTCTTTTTTCAATCCATATAAACCTACACGTTGCGAACCTGTTACTTTAACAAGTGGTACGTTATACTTTTTAGCAACTTCTCCTAATCGAATGAGTTGGTCAGCATCTGTAACACCACCGCGCATTTGAGGAATCACTGAGAAAGTACCATCATTTTGTATATTTGCATGATATCTTTCATTAGCGAAGCGAGAATCTTTTTCGTCTCGATGTTCAAAAGGATAAACCATATTTAAATAATAATTAATTGCAGGTCGACATTTAGGACAACCATCTTTATCTTTGAAATCAAGAACGTGTCGTACTTCTTTTGATGATTTGAGATTTTTAGCCCTGATTTGAGTTACAATTTGGTCTCTTGTTAAATCAGTACATGGACAAATACCTGTTGGTTTTGCAGCAATAAAGTCGTCACCTAATGTATATTGTAATAACTCACCGATTTGACCTTTACACTTACCACATGAATTACCTGCTTTTGTTGCTTTAGTCACTTCATCTACAGACGTTAAACCTTTACTTGTAATAGCATTGACGATTGTTCCTTTATCAACACCATTACATCCACAAATCGTTTCATCATCAGACATATCAGCAATAGATGTCCCCGCATCTTCATCACCTTTATGCAATAAAGAAACAAGTGTATAATCTTCAAGCGTTTCATGTTTTTTCATCATATTATAAAATCGTGATCCATCATCAGTATCACCATACAAGACAGCACCAACGACTTGACCCTGACTTAAATACACTTTTTTGTAGATATTGTCGACACTATTAAAAATTTCCACACCATGGACATCTTCATCTTCAACAATTTGCCCTGCACTATATAAATCACAACCAGATACTTTAAGTGAAGTGAAAGTAGTAGATCCTTTATAACCTTTTGTTTCTTTACCAGTTAAATAATCTGCTAGCACTTTGCCTTGTTCATAAAGTGGCGCCACCAATCCATAAACTTTCCCATCATGTTCGGCACATTCACCGACTGCATAAATATGAGAATCAGATGTTTGCATATAATCATTTACAACAATACCTCTATTGACATCTAATCCACTATCTTTAGCAACTTCAGTATAAGGTCTGATACCAACAGCCATAACTACTAAATCTGTTTCAATCACCCGACCGTCAGCTAATTTAATAGCTTCAACATCTTTATCACCAATGATTTCTTTAGAATTTGCTTGAAGTTCAATCTTCATACCTTGCTTTTCTAAATCCGCTTTAAGCATTTCTCCGGCTTTACGATCCAATTGCATTTCCATGAGCCAATCAGCTAAATGAAGAACTGTCACTTCCATTCCTTGATCTAGAAGTCCTCTGGCACACTCTAAGCCTAGAAGACCTCCACCAATGACAACTGCGCGTTTTTTCGTTTGGGCAATTTCAATCATTTTATTTGTATCATCAATTGTTCGCCATCCAATGACACTAGGAAGATTTGAACCTGGTATAGGTAATACAAAAGCTTTTGATCCAGTAGCGAAAATACAAATGTCATACTCTACTTCAATACCTTTAGAAGTAGTAACTATTTTGTTTTCTTTATCAACTTTTTCCACTGGATCATTATTTATAAGTTCAATATTATTCTCTTGATACCAATCATACGGATTCATAATTGTATCTTCGACGGTCATTTTCTTCTGTAAAATATTGGATAACATAATTCTGTTATAGTTCGGATAAGGTTCTTTCCCAATAATAGTAATATCAAATTGTGATTGTGAACGTTCTAAAATCTCTTCTATCGTTCTTAAACCTGCCATACCATTACCAATCATTACAAGTTTTTGTTTTGCCATACTTTAATGCCCCTTTTATCAATATAAATTTTTAATACAAAACACAATGTAACTTTATAAAAGGTCAGAAATTTAATCATTTTGTATTTCTCTTTTCAAGTTCATCTTATAACAAAACTTCAGTTTTTTGTGATGTAATTCACATTTAAAATTAAAATCGGGGATTTCCCTAATGGCATGGATATGGTTTTCTAGGATGAAATTGAGGCCAAAATTAAAATATATTATTAACTATTTTATAATATATGTTGCAATTGAAATTACACTTTACGCTGTCATTTTAAACCACAAACTATTTTATAATGAGCTGCATTCATTATAGAAATAATATCATCAAATATTAAGGGGAATGTAACAATGAATTGTGTTACATTCCCCAACCTTAACGAATCATATCATTTATTTTTTGTAAATTCGTTTAAAATAATTGAAATATATTAAATATCTAACGCTTCAAGTCTTTCTCTAATAATTAATCTTAAAATTGGATCAAAGTTAATCGATGGCGTAATGTGTAATTGACTATGCAATGTCATTTCACCTAAAAGACGTTTTACTTTATTCACCAATCTACCATCAAATAAAAATAATGGGACAATGACTAACTCGTCATATTGCTCTGAGATTTTATCTAAATCATTTTTAAATGCTAATGTCCCATATAAAGCTCTTGCATAAACAGGATGATGACTATCAAGCGTTTTAACAAATGCTTTTAATTCATCATGTGCTTTCGTAAAACGTCCACTTCCATTTCCATGGGCAATTACTATAGTTGCTTTGGTTGAACCTTCACTGACTTTCTCATCAGCAATTCTATTTTCTACTAATGTTTTCATATATGGATGTGTACCAAGAGGCGCACTCATTTTACTATCAATTTGTGGATATCGAGCTTTCATCTCTTTAAGTATTTGTGGAATATCACTGATATAATGCATTGCACTAAAAATGAGTAAAGGTACAATACGAAATTTTGTAATTCCTTGCTTAATCATCTTCTCCATTATGATTTCAAGATTTTGTGTTTCACTTTCTAAAAATGCTAACTCATAATAATATTGCTCATCTTTTAATAAAGTTCCGATAAATTCTTCTAAAGCTTCATTCTGATTTCCTTTTCTCATGCCGTGAGCGACTAGAATATTACCTATCATAATTATCCCACCCTTTTGTATTATCATTATTACGAATAATTAAATCACATTTGTGTACTAATGTATAATGTAGCATCTTAAATAAATATGCTAACATAGTTGTCAAAAATTTTATTTTTTTAATTATAAGTTATATAATAAAATTCGTTGAGAGTTTACAAATATAATCATGCCAAATGTATTTATATTTACTACATAATTACATTTTTAAATATCTCAAATAATTCATATTTAGAGAGGATTTCATTTATGAAAAAATTGATTACTCTTATTGTCATGATATCTTTTGTTTTAGCGAGCTGTGGGGGCACCTCAAGTACAGACAAAGACACCCTCAATGTTGAAATACCTTTGAAAACTAAATCAATTGCACCTTACGAAACTGATATCCCAGTTAAAACAGGTGCCTTGGAATCGCTTTTTAAAATGTCGAAGAATGGTAAAGTAAAACCTTTATTAGTCAAAAATTATCATCAAGTATCTGACAATCAACTAGAACTCACTTTAAAAGATAATATTAAATTTCAAAACGGTCATCATTTAACAGGCGAAGCTGTAAAACGCAGTCTCGAAGAAGGAATGAAAAAAAGTGATTTGTTAAAAGGATCACTTCCTATCAAATCAATCAATGCTCATGGACAAAAAGTCACAATCAATACTAAAGAACCTTATCCAGAATTAATGTCTGAACTCGCAAGCCCATTTGCTGCTATTTACGACACAAAAGCTAAAAACAAAGTAACTGATCAACCTGTTGGTACGGGTCCTTATAAAATTGATCAGTATAAACGTTCTCAAAAAATCGTACTAAAACAATTCAAAGACTACTGGCAAGGTACGCCAAAATTAAAAAGAATTAATGTCACTTATCATGAAGATGGTAATACTCGTGTTGATCACTTATTATCAGGCAAATCAGATTTGACTACTGATGTTCCAATTGAACGCGTTGATGATGTAAAAAAATCTAACAAAGCAAACATTCAAAGTACATCAGGCTTTAGAACGCATTTAATGTTATACAATCATGATAGTAAAAAAGTTAATAAAAAAGTAAGAGAAGCACTAGATATGATTATTAATCGAAAAGACATTGCTAAAAATATTTCTAAAAATTATGCTGAGCCAGCATCAGGTCCTTTTAACCATCGATTAAAATCATTAGAAAAAGAGGAAATTCAATCACAAGACATCAAGCGTGCAAAAGAACTTTTAGCTCAAGAAGGTTATTCCAAATCACATCCTCTTAAATTAAACATGGTCACATACGATGGCAGACCAGAATTGCCTAAAATTGGACAGGTGATACAATCTGAAGCTAAAAAGGCAAATGTTGATATACAATTACGCAATGTAGATGATATCGAAGGATATCTCAAAAACAAACAGGGTTGGGATGTTTCAATGTATAGTTATTTAAGTGTGCCACGTGGTGATACAGGTTATTTCTTTAACACTGCATACTTACCTGATGGAGCATTAAATAAAGGTAATTATAGTAATACTAAAGTCACTCAGTTAATTAAAGAATTAAATACTACTTTCGGTGACAAGCAACGTGGTCAAGTGACTAATGAAATACTAAATGAATCTAAAAAAGATATTCCTAACAGCTATATCACATACAACTCTCAAATAGATGGTGTGAATAATAAAGTAAGACATTTTAATGTTACACCAGAATCTATCTATTTAATTGATTATAAATTAAGTAAAAAAGAATAATAATTGATACGGGAAGCTGGGACATAATTCCTAACAAAATAGCCAGTAA
>NZ_KV831341.1:0-33603 GCF_001837075.1 Staphylococcus sp. HMSC063F05 | reverse complement strand
CAGAGGGTCAGAGGTTCGAATCCTCTATGGCTCACTTTCTAGACATCTTCAATCGAAGGTGTCTTTTTTTTATTTGTTGGTATTTTTTACTTTTATTTCTTATTTAAGAATTTTTCTAAAATGTTATTTTGTCGTATGACAGTGTCAATAATGATTGGTATAATAATCAATATGGAAAAGTATTACCCGGAGGAGATGTTATGGATTTTTCCAATTTTTTTCAAAATCTGAGTACTATAAAAATTATTACTAGTTTACTCGATTTACTGATTGTTTGGTATGTGTTGTATCTTCTCATTACAGTTTTTAAAGGTACTAAAGCAATTCAATTATTAAAGGGAATAGTTGTCATTGTTATCGGCCAGCAAATCAGTAAAATTCTTAACTTAACAGCAACATCTAAATTGTTTGATATTGTAATTCAATGGGGTGTTTTAGCACTCATTGTGATATTTCAACCTGAAATAAGAAGAGCCTTAGAACAATTAGGTAGAGGAAGTTTTTTAAAACGATATACGAATACTTATAGTCGCGATGAAGAAAAGTTGATTCAATCTGTGTCTAAAGCTGTTCAATATATGGCTAAGCGACGCATTGGTGCGCTTATTGTTTTTGAAAAAGAGACAGGTTTGCAGGATTATATAGAAACTGGAATACCGATGAATTCAGACATATCTCAAGAGCTACTAACTAATGTATTTATCCCTAATACGCCATTACACGATGGTGCAATGATAATTCAAGGAAGTAAGATTGCCGTTGCTGCAAGTTATTTACCATTATCAGATAGTGTTAAAATATCAAAAAGTTTAGGAACTAGACATAGAGCGGCAGTTGGAATTTCAGAAGTTTCTGATGCTTTTACTGTTGTTGTATCAGAAGAAACTGGTGATATATCAGTCACTTTTGATGGAAAATTAAGAAGAGATATTTCAAAAGATGTTTTTGAAGAATTGCTTGCTGAACATTGGTTTGGTGCACACTTTCAAAAGAAAGGTGTGAATTCATAAATGCTTGAAAGTAAATGGGGATTAAGATTTGTCGCTCTCATATTAGCAGTTTTTTTCTTTTTATCAGTAAATAATGTGTTCGGAAATATTTTTAATACAGATGATTTATCTCAAAAATCATCCAAAACTATTCAAGATGTGCCCGTTGATGTTATCTATAATAGTAAAGACCTACATGTAACTAAAATTCCTGAAAACGTCGATGTTAATTTAACAGGACCACAATCAAAATTAATCAAAATTGAAAACCCTGAAGATTTGAAAGTAGTTGTTGATCTTTCTGGAAAAAAAGCAGGGAAATATCAAAAAAAATATCAAGTTAGAGGCATAGATAGTGGTATCAACTATCAAATTAAACCTGAAGTTGCACACATTAACCTTGAAAATAAAATAACACGAGTTATGCATGTGCAACCAGACATTAGTAGTAACAGTTTAGATCCAAAATATAAAATAAGTAAACAAAGTATTTCACCAGAAACTGTAAAAGTGACTGGTGGAGAGCAACAATTAAAAAATATAGCTTATTTAAAAGCAACCTTTAAAAATTCTAGTAAAGTGAACAAAGACACCAATGATGTTGCAGATGTTAGTGCATTTGATAAACAATTGAATAAATTAAATGTATCAATTAATCCAAATGAAGTTAATTTAAAAGTAACAGTTGAACCATTCAGTAAAATGGTTAAGGTACGTACAAAAACAACGGGTAAGCTTAATGAAAATAAAGAATTAGATAGTGTTAAACTGGAAGATAAAGAAGTAGAAATCTTTGGTAATAGAGATGAATTACAAAATATTAATGAAATTACTGCTGAAGTAGATATTGATGGAATTTCAGAATCTACAGAAAAAACAGTATCATTTAACTTACCTAAAGATGTGACTAAAGTGAATCCAAAGGAAACAAAAGCGTATATAAATGTTAAAAATTGATAGATACAAAAGGAGCGTTTAAAAATGGGAAAATATTTTGGTACTGATGGTGTTCGTGGTGTCGCTAACCAAGAACTCACACCTGAATTGGCTTTTAAACTAGGTAGATACGGAGGATATGTTCTCGCACATAATAAGGGTGAAAAGCATCCTCGAGTTTTAGTAGGAAGAGATACAAGAGTTTCAGGAGAAATGCTAGAATCTGCATTAATTGCTGGTTTAATTTCAATTGGCGCAGAAGTGATGCGCTTAGGTGTTATTTCAACACCGGGTGTGGCTTATTTGACTAAAGAAATGGAAGCAGCATTAGGTGTTATGATTTCTGCGTCACATAATCCGGTTGCTGATAATGGAATTAAATTTTTTGGTTCAGATGGCTTTAAATTGTCAGATGATCAAGAAAATGAAATTGAGCAATTATTAGATCAAACCAATCCTGATTTACCACGACCAGTAGGAGAGGATATTGTACATTATTCAGATTATTTTGAAGGTGCACAAAAGTATCTAAGTTATCTTAAATCAACTGTTGATGTTAATTTTGAGGGTCTTAAAATTGTATTAGATGGTGCAAACGGGTCAACTTCTTCTTTAGCCCCATTCTTGTTTGGCGATTTAGAAGCGGATACTGAGACAATTGGATGTAATCCAGATGGTTATAACATTAATGAACAATGTGGCTCTACTCATCCAGAAAAATTAGCTGAAGCTGTGTTAGAAACTGAAAGTGACTTTGGTTTAGCTTTTGATGGAGATGGCGATCGAATTATTGCGGTAGATGAAAATGGACAAATTGTAGATGGAGATCAAATTATGTTCATTATTGGTCAAGAGATGTATAAAAACCAAGAACTCAATGGAAATATGATAGTTTCGACAGTAATGAGTAACCTTGGTTTCTACAAAGCTCTAGAAAAAGAAGGTATTCAGTCAAACAAAACTAAAGTTGGAGATCGCTATGTTGTCGAGGAAATGAGAAGAGGAAATTATAATCTTGGTGGTGAACAATCCGGTCATATCGTATTAATGGATTACAATACTACTGGTGATGGATTATTAACGGGTGTTCAGTTGGCTTCCGTTATTAAAATGAGTGGTAAAACTCTAAGCGAGTTAGCTTCTCAAATGAAAAAGTACCCACAATCTTTAATTAATGTGAGAGTGACTGACAAATATCGTGTTGAAGAGAATATTCATGTTCAAGAGATAATGACGAAAGTTGAAACAGAGATGAATGGTGAAGGAAGAATTCTTGTTCGTCCTTCTGGAACTGAACCTTTAGTACGTGTAATGGTTGAGGCTGCAACTGACGCGGATGCTGAAAGATATGCTCAAAGTATCGCTGACGTTGTTGAAGACAAAATGGGCTTAGATAAATAATACTTTCATGTTTAAATTCATATATAAAACAGATTTATGATGTTACAGACATAAATCTGTTTTTTTTAACAGAATTTTATCTTTTAAAAAGATTTGAAAAATATATTTTTTTATTTTGAGAATAATTCATCGATGTATCTATTCAGAACTATTACTATTTGTGAAAAATACTGTTAAATCGTTTGCAAATTAATTCGTTGACAGTGTACAATGAATATTAATGGAAAGGAGGAGAGTCTAGGTTATTAATAATTAAAGCGCCTGTGCAAAATACCTAAATAGTTATCAAGTATTAAAAGTTAAAATAGTAGAACTTTTATAGATAACGATTTGGATTTTGTAGACGAGGAGGATAGTGATCGAATCAGATCGGCGGATGCTATCCCGGATGTGGCACATTCGTTAGCTTATTAAGTAAATCATTAAGGTGACTTAGTGGACAAAGTTAATAAGATCGCCAAACTAAATAAATTATTTTGGGAAACTACGGATAGCGTGTATAAAATTCATATAATAGCACGCTTATTTCATGATGTATTCGTTGATAATGATTATGATAGGGGATTATCAAATTTAAGCAGTGATAATTAATCATAATAGCCGTGTTATCCCATTTGTTGGAGGATATTATATGTGTGGAATTGTTGGTTATATTGGCTACGATAATGCCAAAGAATTACTATTAAAAGGGTTAGAAAAATTAGAATATCGTGGTTATGACTCAGCAGGTATTGCTGTAGTTAATGATGATGGTACAAAACTTTTTAAAGAAAAAGGAAGAATTGCTGAATTACGTAAAGTTGCAGATAATAGTGATGAGGATGGTACGTTAGGAATTGGTCATACACGTTGGGCGACACATGGTGTTCCAAATTATGAAAATTCACATCCACACCAGTCAACATCTGGACGTTTTACATTAGTTCATAATGGTGTAATTGAAAATTATGAAGAATTAAAAGCTGAATATTTATCTGATGTCACTTTTTCATCAGAAACTGATACGGAAGTTATTGTACAATTAGTAGATTATTTTTCTAGACAAGGATTAGCTACAGAAGATGCATTTACAAAAGTAGTTAAATTATTACATGGGTCATATGCTTTAGGATTATTAGATGATAATGATAAAGATACTATTTATGTGGCTAAAAACAAGTCTCCGCTTTTAGTAGGTGTAGGTGAAGGTTTCAATGTTATTGCTTCTGATGCTCTAGCAATGTTACAAACTACAAACCAATACAAAGAGATACATGACCATGAAATAGTTATTGTTAAGCGAGACACAGTAGAAATTAAAGATCTTGAGGGGCACATTCAACAACGTGATACGTATACGGCAGAAATAGATGCTGCTGATGCAGAAAAAGGCGTATATGATCATTACATGTTAAAAGAAATTCATGAACAGCCTGCAGTGATGCGTCGCATTATTCAAGAATATCAAGATGAAAAAGGTAATTTAAAAATCGATTCAGAGATTATTAATGATGTAGCAGATGCTGATCGTATTTACATCGTTGCAGCTGGTACTAGTTATCATGCTGGATTGGTTGGTAAAGAATTTATTGAAAAATGGGCAGGTGTACCTACTGAGGTTCATGTAGCTTCTGAATTTGTATATAATATGCCACTTCTTTCTGAAAAACCACTATTTATTTATATTTCACAATCTGGTGAAACAGCTGATAGTCGTGCTGTATTAGTTGAAACAAATAAGTTAGGTCACAAATCATTAACAATTACTAATGTTGCTGGTTCAACATTATCACGTGAAGCGGATCATACATTACTTTTACATGCTGGACCTGAGATTGCAGTCGCATCTACAAAAGCATATACAGCGCAAATTGCTGTTTTATCTATCTTATCTCAAATTGTTGCTAAAAATCATGGTCGTGAAACCGATGTTGATTTATTAAGAGAACTAGCTAAGGTTACTACAGCTATTGAAACAATTGTTGACGATGCACCTAAGATGGAGCAAATTGCAACGGATTTCTTAAAAACTACTCGTAATGCATTCTTTATTGGACGAACAATTGATTATAATGTTAGTTTAGAAGGTGCATTAAAATTAAAAGAAATTTCTTATATTCAAGCTGAAGGATTTGCAGGTGGGGAATTAAAGCACGGAACAATCGCTTTGATTGAAGATGGCACACCTGTTATAGGTTTAGCTACACAAGAAAACGTTAATCTATCAATTCGTGGAAATATGAAAGAAGTAGTAGCACGTGGTGCATATCCTTGTATGATTTCAATGGAAGGTTTGAATAAAGAAGGAGACACATACGTGATTCCACAAGTACATGAATTATTAACTCCTTTAGTATCTGTAGTGACAATGCAATTAATCTCATATTATGCTGCGTTACAACGAGATTTAGATGTTGACAAACCTCGTAACTTAGCCAAATCGGTTACAGTAGAGTAAAATGTTTATAATTTAGAGTAGCCTAAATGGCTACTCTTTATTTTTGAATTAATTTTAGATTTATCCTTCAATTAATTTTAACGAAGCGGTTTAATGCCGTTGTTAAATGACTTTAATGAGTACCCTAAATTAACTAGTATTGGATAAACCTACAACTGGAATGGATTTTATATAAAGAGACAACTATTTAAAACATTTGGTAAGCATATTTTAAATGATTCACAACTTTCTGTCATACTTGTAACACATATAATAGAAGAAATGCTGTTATTTTTGAAAAAGATTTACTTAAAGACTTTTAAATATTTAACAAGGTTAATATTTAAGATGTTATGAGATCTTTATCGGATGACAATTTTTTTGATAGGGATGTCATTGTAAATAAGAGAAGACAACGTTATAGTATGTTCAAAGTGTAATCAAAGCCGTTGCACTTTAGTATGATAAGTGACACAATTTAAGTGTATAAGTTAGAGTCTTGAATGGAGGATAATATGAAAAATATAAAAGCAATTTTTTTAGATATGGATGGAACGATTTTACATGAAAATAATAAAGCCTCGGAATATACTAAACAAGTGATTAATGAATTGAGAGAGCAAAATTATAAAGTTTTCCTTGCTACTGGGAGATCTTATTCAGAAATCAGTCAGCTTGTTCCTGATGGATTCACTGTAGATGGTATTATCAGTTCGAATGGAACTTCAGGTGAAATTCATGGAGATAATTTGTTTAGACATAGTTTAACTTTAGAACGAGTACAGAAAATTGTGGAATTGGCTAAAAAACAACATATTTATTATGAAGTTTTTCCTTTTGAAAGTAATCGTATATCTCTTAAAGAAGATGAAGATTGGATGAAAGAAATGATTTCCACTATAGAGCCACCTGACGCTGTAAGTCAAAGTGAGTGGTCATCGCGAAGAGAGGCAATTAAAGGAAAAATAGATTGGCGAGATACCTTACCTGATGCACACTTTTCTAAAATATATTTATTTAGTCCCAACTTAGATAAAATAACTGATTTTCGCAACCAGCTTGTTGAAAACCAATCAAATTTAGGTATTACCGTATCTAATTCTTCGCGTTATAATGCTGAAACGATGCCATATCATACAGATAAGGGTACAGGTATCAAGGAAATGATTGATCACTATGGTATTAAGCAAGAAGAAACTTTAGTTATTGGTGATAGTGATAATGATAGAGCTATGTTTAATTTTGGCCATCACACTGTTGCAATGAAAAATGCAAGACAAGAAATTAAAAATCTTACAGATGATATTACCGAATACACGAACGAAGAAGATGGTGCAGCACATTACTTAAAAAGTCATTTATTAGATAACTAGTTTTCAGGTCAGTATCTTGTTGTTAAACGGTCGATCACGATAGTTTATATCAGTAAACATAGGCAAATGGACACTTTCATGATTAAATATGAGAGTGTCCATTTGCCTATTTAAATTATATATTTATCAACTGGTTCATTATGCTTATTTAAATTATATGCATGAGCATTAATAAAATATTTAAAGAGGATTTTCACAAAAATGCAATTACAATATAAAAAGCCCAACATGAAAGATTAATAAAATTTCATGTTGGGCAAAATACTTTAAATTTAAATTAATAAAGTAATCTAAGGACAATCAACTATTTCTTATCAAATAGATTTTTAGATTGTTCTGTAACATTTTCTTTATTTTCATTTACTTTTTCTTTGATGGAATCATATATGTTATTTTCTTGACTATCAGTTTTGTCTTGTTGTATATGTGTTTGTTGATCTTTCATTTTATCTGCTTCTGTATCTTTGGAGTTGGAAGCATTTAATTTAGTATCTACTTTGTCGTTTACATTACCTTTGTTAATATCTTTATTTTTATGACGTCTTTTGCTTTTGACTGGTTTGTCACCACGTCTAACGAAATAATTAATAATTCCAAAAATCAAAATGTAATAAAGACATAGGCGTAATACTATAGATACGATTCTAGCTATTATAATAATAGTTTGAGCCACCGTTTGAGACATACTGCTTGTTAAGTATTGTACACCGAATAATAGCGGTTTGTTAATAATACTTGCAAGTAAACTAATAAGTAATACGCCAATGAAAAATTTAAACCAAGTTTTCTTACCGTTTTTAATACCTTTAAATCCTTCTTTTAAATTACTCATTACTTTACGAGATGAATCTTCTGTATAAGCGGTAGTATAATTAATAATGAATATAATTACAAACCAATAGAAAATTGATGAGATGAAACCTGTTATGAGTAACAACACAATTTGTATTGTAATTAAAATTCCCATTGGATTGTCGTAGCCGCTTATTGATTGTTGTAAGCCGATTAATATTGGGCTAAGAGCTAAACTATATAATTTATTTAATAGCACTAGAATAAGTACGATTACAATGAATAAAACTAAAGTTATTAAAGCTAAAATTACTGATTTAGCATATTTGCCTTTTTTAAAAGCAAAAAATAAATCACTAAAAAGAACTTTCTCTTTATTAATAGCTTTTTGAATTGCATATACTGTACCAGTTATCAATGGGTAACCTACAAAAATAAATAATAAAGCTAAAATGAGTAAAATAAAAATAATAGATATTATAGGTTTTGTAGTAGATTCACCGAGTTGAGCTAACATTGGTAACCTTTGAGCTCTTAATATAACTAATGAGAATGCAATATTAGAAGTAATATAGCAAATGACAAAAGTTATTAATGAGAGTAGTATTAACTTTAGATTATGTGGTTTTGCTTTTTGAAATCCGGATTTATAATAATTAAACAAATTTTAAGCACTCCTTTTTTTTCATATAAATACAATATCAAAATTCTAATAAATTTTAAATTAATATCTAACATAATAGAGCACAAAATGTTAGAATATGCTAATAAGATAACATTGAAGGGAGATAATATCATGAAATTTGCTGTTATCACTGATATTCATGGAAACTTTGATGCGCTTCAAACTGTTTTAGATGATATTGATAGTAGAGATGATATCGAAAAAATTTATAACCTAGGTGATAACATAGGGATTGGACATGAGACAAATAAAGTACTGGATACTATATTTGACCGGGATGATATGGAAATGATTGCAGGTAATCATGATGAAGCTATTATGTCACTCGTCAATGGAACACCTTATCCTGAAGATTTAAAAGGGAAATTTTATGAGCATCATCAATGGATAGAAGGACATTTAGATGAGTCCTATTACGATGAAATTAATCAATTGCCTAGATATATTGAAATGACCATAAAAGGGAAAAAGATTTTATTTATTCATTATGAAATTGAAAATGATAAAATGTCAGCTCCTATTGATGAACAACCTTTTGCACCTATTACAAAAGATGACGAACAAGCTATTTCTGAATTATTTAAAGACAAAGAAGCCGATTTAATTTTATTTGGACATAACCATAGGTTGCATATGTTTGATGATAAATCAACAGTATATTTTAATCCTGGATCAGTAGGTTTGAACAATGGTTCAAACACCGTATATGGTATTATTACCGTTAATGAAAAAGGAATTTCAGTAGAGAGAGTGAAATTAGCGTACAATAATGAAGAATTTTTAGCAGGATTTGAAGAAAAGCAAGTACCAGCTAGAGAATTTATATTTAAGAATTTCATTTAAAGTAAGATGTTTATATGTGAAAAAGTAAATATTGAGATAGATTCATCTGAAATTTATAAAACCTATTGAAAATTTTTAGAGCGTGGGAACATAACTGATGTCCCACGCTCTTAATATATAGAATGATTGAAATGGGGTTCTACTCACAAAAACTCTCTTTTAAATTAAGATAAGATTTTTAGGTTGAGTCTTTGAATGAAATAGAACCTTCAATCTACATCTTTATTTATATTTAAAAAGTATCGATAGAAATAAACTCACTAATGAGAGTGTTCATGTATACCTGAGCACAATGTTGATTCATCGTGTTTGTGTTCTGGTGTTTCAAGTTGTATTGTCATATGCTGAATATTTAATTGCAATAGGTCACTTTCGATTGACTTTAACATTGTTTCACACGTTTGAACTGATAAATATTCTGGTACAACTGCATGACAACTTAATGCATTCATATCATTTGAAATGGTCCATACATGACAATCATGTACATTTTGAATTCTTTCATCTTTACTAATTGCTTTAATTACAGCATTTAAATCTATATCATTAGGCGTTCCTTCCATCAATATGTTAAGGGATGATTTAGAAATGCCGTAAGCACTTTTTAAAATAATTAACGAAACTAAAATACTAGCTATAGGATCCGCTATTGTAAAATTAAAGCCCCAAATTAAAAGAGAAGCAACGATTGCGCCAACAGAGCCGAACAAGTCTCCAAGTACATGTAAAAATGCGCCTCTCATATTAAGGTTGTGAGAGGTATCTCCTCCTTTAAACATAAGTATCGCTACAATGATATTTACCATAAGACCAATCACACTAATGATGAACATTTCCTTCGATTGAACCTCAGGAGGTTCTAAAAATCTTCGTATCGCTTCGATTATTATAATAATACTGATGATAAATAGGGTAACTCCATTGAAAAGTGCTGCTAAAATCTCAAAACGCTTGTAACCATATGTTTTACTTTTTGTAGCATGCTTTTCAGCATATATAAAAGCTATAAGAGCTACTCCTAAGGATATAGCGTCACTTAGCATGTGAAAACCATCAGACAATAATGCTAGACTATTTGCTAAAAACCCACCTATAATTTCTACAAGCATGAAGAGACTAATGATAATGAAAGAAAACATGAGTACCTTTTTATTATCTGTATGAACGTGTCCGTGTGCATGAGAATGATGATGTTGATGATTATGATTTGTCATTAGAAATTCCACCTTCACTAGGATGTTTGGCGTGGTGAATGGCTTGTTTAAGTAAAGTTGAAACGTGTATATCATCTATAGAATAAATCATTGATTGCCCTTGTCTTTTAGATTTAACAAGATGAGTGCTTTTAAGTAGTTTCAATTGATGTGATACATTTGATTGAGTCATATTTAAAGAATGTGAAATATGTCCAACACTTGCTTCACCGTTTTCAAGAAACTCCATTATTCTCACACGATTAAAATCACTTAAAGCTTTGAAAATATGAGTGACTTTAATCAATGTATCCTGATTGCTTTCAACGTTAATATGATATCCACTCATTGAAAATTCACACTCCAACATATGAATATTTGTTCATATATTAATATAATGAGAAGATTGAAATATGTCAATAATACACTAACGTTTAATATTCTCTTGAAGTGGTAAATACTAAGTACGATTTTTTGAAGGAGGACGTTTGAAATGAGTATTTTAGTTATTGGAGCAAATGGAGGCGTAGGTTCTAAACTAGTAAGTCAATTAAATGAAGAACACGTTGATTTTACAGCTGGTGTACGTAAGGAAGATCAAGTTAAAGAATTAGAAAATAAAGGGATTAAAGCTACATTAATAGATGTAGAAAAAAATAGTATTAATGATTTAAAAAATATCTTTACAGATTATGATAAAGTTATCTTTTCAGTTGGATCTGGTGGAAGCACTGGAGCGGATAAAACAATCATTGTTGATTTAGATGGTGCTGTAAAAACAATTAAAGCTAGTAAAGAAGCGGGTATCAAACATTATGTTATGGTATCAACATACGATTCTAGACGTGAAGCATTCGATGCGAGTGGAGATTTAAAACCGTATACAATTGCAAAGCATTATGCTGATGATTACTTAAGAACATCAGATCTTAATTATACAATTGTACATCCAGGTTCACTTACAGATGATGCTGGAACTGGAAAAATAGAAGCTGATTTATATTTCGACAAAGCAGGATCAATTCCACGTGAAGATGTTGCTACAGTTTTAAAAGAAGTAGTAACTTCTGATGGTTTTAATAATCAAGAATTCCAAATTTTAAGTGGCAATCATGGTGTTAAAGATGCATTGAAAAACTATGAATCTTAAAATTTAAAATTAAGTACGTATTAAAAATTATTTGTCTTTTATAATACAACTTGATACAAAGTTCGTTCCTATTATCGTTAGAATTGTTGTAATTTGTTTTTAAATACTTCAATTTCTAATCAGTATTTGAGGGGGCAAGATAAGGAAATCAAAAGTCTTATCTTGTTCCCTTTTTATATTCAAAGTTAAATATTTTAATGAGTATAATTATACTAAATTTTCTACTTTTAAATGAACTTGAAAAGAGTGTAATGCTTGATTCTATTGAATCCAATTTAAAGCATTGTTATTTTAAAGGATCATTTTCAGAAAATAATGGTATAGTAATCAATAAAACGCTTTATTAGATTAGTAAAAATGATGCTATTCAATTTATTAGGCAGTTGATATAATATGTAAGAATCCTACGTCAAATGGACACAGGATAGAAAGTTTATAAAATGATAGTATATTCATATAGTAGTTTGTGAAATAATCATATATGCTACACTCAATACGAGTGAGAAAGATAGTTAGCTTCAAATACATATCTTAAAAGAAGGGCTATGTTGTATCAAAAGTAGTTTTATTATTTAACATTGTGTGATATTCAAGCATAGATAATGATTTAAGTTTAAGCTTTTAATAATGGAGGTGTGAACATGCCGTTATTTTTAAAACCCATTTTTCTGGATAAAGTATGGGGCAGTGATAATCTTCGTCAATTTGGGTATCAACTACCTAATAATCACATAGGTGAATGTTGGGGAATTTCAGCACATCCACACGGAAAAAGTGTGATTGAAAATGGTATATTTGCTGGTCAAACATTGGATCAAGTATGGAACAATCATAGAGAAATATTTGGATATTTTCCAAGTAAAGATTTTCCATTAATGGCTAAAATTGTAGATGCTGCTGCGCCATTGTCTATTCATGTACATCCCGACGATTCTTATGCATATGAACACGAAGAAGGTCAATATGGAAAATCTGAATGTTGGTACATCATTGAAGCTGATGAAGGTGCAAAGATTACTATAGGTACGTATGCGAAATCTCGTGATGAATTTGAAGAGCAATTGGAGCAAGGTACATTTGAAAATTATTTGAGAACAATACAAGTGCAACCAGGTGATTTTTACTTTATACCAGCTGGAACGATACATTCTATAGGTGCAGGCATTATGGCGTATGAAGTCATGCAATCATCAGATATTTCATACAGAATTTATGATTATCATAGAAAAACTGATAATAGCGAGGAACGTGAATTAAATATAGATAAGGCATTAGATGTTATTAATTATTCAAATGAACTACCTAATATCACTCCTCAAAATGAAGTGATAGAAAATCACAATTGTACACATATTGTATCTAGTGATTTTTTTACTATGGTTAAGTGGGATATTTCTGGAACTCTAAATTATATGAAGCCTAGAGAATTTTGTCTTGTTTCTGTTTTAGATGGACAAGGTAAACTTATTGTAGATGGTGATATATATGAAATATCTAAAGGTTCAAACTTTGTGTTAACTTCCGAAGATTTAGATAGTGTTTTCGAAGGAGATTTTAAACTAATCATTAGTTACATTTAATATATATTAAAAATATACCAATTTAAGTATAGGTGATATAAGGAGAGAGGCTTTGTGAAGCAATTTATATATATTTCTCTAGTTTGTGGCATTATTTCCGGAGCAGGGATATTTTTACAATTACCACATTATCCATCTATGATGATTCCAAGATTTGTGGCGATTCTTGGAATAATTAGCGCTGCAATCACAATAAGAGATAAGGAAATAAGTGGTATGCTTAAACTTGGTGGGATAATGATTAATATAATGCCGTTACTTGGGAGTGTCATTGCTAAATAAAAGATGATGATATGCAAGTGTCTAACGATGATACTTGCATTTTTAATTTTTAAAATCAACTTTTAATGATAAGTGTTGTTTAGAATAGTGGATGATATTATGATAAAATAAATGAAAATATTTAATAATAATGATGATCACATTAAAGTGATTACTGATGAAACCCATGGTTGTTTAAAGTGAATGATATGAAAATAGAACATAAATTAATTTTAAGATAAGGAGCATTATAATGACTGAGGAAATTAACTATTTTTGGCTTAATTGTGGTTACAATAGATGGAATCATAATGAACCATTAGTGGGACAGACAGCGTTATTTGAATCTGGCGCACATTTTAATCCTACACAAGGATATAGAGCATTTAAAAAAGCTAAAGCTGGAGATCAAGTGATTTTCTATCAAGTACAAACAGATTCTGGACTTTTAGGTATAGGTGAAATTATAAGTGTGCAATCCGGTGCTCAAAATAAAATAAGAGTAGAATTTAAATTTAAAGAAACGCTAAAACCACTTACAACGGATTATCTTAAAAGAAGTGAAACACTCGATTTTCGTATGAGTAACATGAGGGAAACACTTTTCAACCAAATCAGAGAGTCAGAATTTGAGTTAATAGTTAGTTTAGGTAAAGGAAAATCGAAAATTCCTCGATATTTTTTATTAGCAGAAACAGAAGCGTTTGAACCTGGTAAAAACTATACTATATTTACTCATACATTTAATGGAATCAAAAGGAATGGTTATCATTTTTACACTCAACTAGAGGTGGGTGATAACATTATTATATATAATAAATATCAAAACCAATCGGTTATCGGTATTGGCGAAGTATCAAAGCATATACATGAGAAACCACCTATACCAGGTCGAACGAATAGTACAGCTATTGAAATTTTTTATGAGAAAGATATCAAGCCCATTTCATTAGGTCATTTAAATAAACATCCTAAATTGAAGAATCTGTACTTTTTACAAGAAAATGCGAAACAGTCAATAGCAAGTATGTCACAAGCTCAATACGATGCCATTTTGGACATGAGTATGAATAATGGTATTAAACATCCTTTTGAAACAGTAAAAAAAGCAGAACTATCAACTCAAAATGCTGAAGATGATAGTTTAAAACCTTTTGTATTATTAGTTGTTGAACAAAAAGGAGAAGGCTTAAAGGCAGCTGAAGAATTACTCCAAAAAACAAATGCAAACCCTGTGATTACTAGCGGACATCCAGATTTTACTGAAGATATGCTTTATGGTAAATATTTACCTAATGAGTCAGGAGCGCTATATTATCGTGAAGGATTCATCACACATCTAATGCCTAAGAAAGATAAAAGTTATTTAGTCATTGATAACTTCAATCGCATCGATGTAGATATTTTCCAAACATATATTAATGTACTTGAAGGCTATGAAGTGACATTACCGAGATATAATAAAGATGGAAGCATGATTAAGTGGTCAAAAAATAAAGATTCTTTTTATCATTTTAATCCTAATTGGCATATTGTTGGTATTACATATGACTCTATAGAAAAAATTAAGCAAAAATATTCGTCACAGTTTTTAAAATATACGCGTATCGTCAAAGTGAATCATGACTAATCGTGTTATCAGTCGTATGAAGAACACATAACTGATTCATTTTATAGAGTAGGTTATAACTATATATTTCCTAGTGATTTAAACCTTGTTAAGTTAGAATGATGTTAACTTAATAAGGTTTATTTATTATACCTAAATGGGAATATAAATAATTAAGCAATGAAAAAGGAGTGTATACACATGCCAATAATTTATTATGATGGAAATTGTGTTTATTGTTATAACTATGCAATTTGGTTAATTCAAAACGGACTTTCACATAAATATGAGTTTGCAACAATTAAAGGTCAAATAGGTAAACAATTTTTTGAAAATTATCCTGATGCTCAAAATAAGAATAGTGTTATTCTTCAAAAAGGAAATCATTTAGAATTTGAATCACAGGCTGTTGCAACATTGATATCGTCACTACCTAATCACTCTAAATTTCTTGGAATAGGATTAAGATTAATTCCTAAACCACTAAGAGATTTAGGATATCGATTATTTGCAAATAATCGAGATAAAATGTGGAAAACACATTGGCACAAGCCAACTGATTATGAAAAATCATTTTTTCTTGATGATAATGAAAAAATCAAACTAACCTAATTGATAAAATATAATTTAATTGATAATAAAAGAAGATGAACAAGCTCAAAATTAAGATCATTTAGGCAGATGTTTTGAGAAATTAAAGTATTATTTATTTTGTCTCTTAGTGTTATTTTACTTTACAAATTAGAATTATTATAATATAATAACCATTGTAAAAATGAGGTTCGAAGGAGTGTTTGATATGAGTCAACAACAAGATGTAGTCAAAGAATTAAATCAACAAGTCGCAAACTGGACGGTAGCTTATACAAAGTTGCATAATTTCCATTGGTACGTTAAAGGTCCTAATTTCTTTTCTTTACACACAAAATTCGAAGAATTATACAATGAAGCTAGTCAATATGTTGATGATTTAGCAGAAAGAATTTTGGCAATAGGTGGTAATCCAATTGGAACACTTTCCGAGTGTTTAGATAAATCAATAGTAAATGAAGCAGGAAAACATTATTCAGCTGAAGAAATGGTAGAAGAATTGTCTAAAGATTTTTCTAAAATCTCTAAACAATTAGAACAAGCAATTGAAGTGGCGGGAAGTGCTAGTGATGACGTTTCAGAAGATATGTTTATCGGCATGCAAACTTCAGTTGATAAGCATAATTGGATGTTACAATCTTATTTAGGTCATTAATTTTTAATAACTTACATTTTAATTTTAAATTGACGATCTCAAATATTTTAAGTGTAGCTATTAGAAAAGAGTGGGACGACAAACGCATTTAGTGTTTGTCATCCCACTCTATTTTTATATTTTCTATTCAGCTATTTCGAGCGCTATTTCCATCATTTGAGTAAATGATGTTTGTCTCTCTTCTGCACTAGTGGCTTCATCTCTTAGAATATGATCACTTACTGTAAAAATACCTAAAGCCTTTTTATTTGCATGGATGGCATTTAAATATAGACCTGCAGATTCCATTTCGATACCTAAGATACCCATCTTTTTCCATGAATCATTAAAAGTTGAATCAGCATTATAAAATGTATCAGATGACAAAACGTTACCTACATGTGATATGGCACCAATTTCATCAGCAGCTTTCTTAGCTTTAGCTACTAGATTAAAATCAGCAATAGGCGCAAAGTGACCCGGTATATTAAATTGATCAACATAATTTGAGTTTGTGGAAGCGGCTTGTGCAATAATCACATCATATAAATTGACATCTTCTTGAAGAGCGCCACATGAACCTACGCGAATGATTGTATCCACATCAAAGAAATGGTAAAGTTCATAAGAATAAATACCAATACTTGGAATTCCCATCCCAGAGCCCATCACAGAAACTTCTTTGCCTTTATAAGTTCCTGTGTAACCAAACATATTACGTACTGTATTGAATTGTTCAACATTTTCTAAAAAATTTTCAGCAATATATTGAGCACGTAATGGATCGCCTGGCATTAATACAGTTTTAGCTATTTTAACTCCATTTGGGTTAATGTGAGGTGTACTTTCTGTCATAATATATCTTCTCCTTAATAGTCAGTTCGCAATATCATTATAACCGTTATATTACCATTTTAAGATAACATTTGTTTATCTTTTTTGCGAATTTTTGTACTATATAATTGAAGGTAAATATGTTTTGTTTTTTAACGATATATTAAAGTTATATGAAGATTTATTATTTGGAGATAGTAATAAACTAAAAAACATGGAGGAAAAATGATGAATAAAGCAAAATTGATAGACCATACATTATTAAAACCTGATTCAACAAAGGAACAAATAGATACTATTATAAATGAAGCAAAAGCATATCAGTTTAAGTCTGTATGTGTGAACCCTACACATGTACAATATGCATCTGAACAACTTAAAGGAACAGACGTTTTAGTGTGTACTGTTATTGGATTTCCACTAGGTGCAACAACTACAGCGGTTAAATCTTATGAAACAAAAGATGCGATTAACAATGGTGCCCAAGAGATTGATATGGTGATAAATATTGGAGCACTTAAGGATGGCCGTTTTGATGAAGTGCAAAATGATATCGAAGCCGTCGTTCAAGCAGCCAATGGTAAAACAGTTAAGGTAATTATTGAGACTGTTTTATTAACTGAGAAAGAGAAGATTAAAGCATGTCAATTATCTGAAGCGGCAGGTGCACATTTTGTTAAAACATCCACAGGTTTTGCTGGTGGGGGTGCAACAGTTGAAGATGTAAAATTAATGAAAGATACTGTTGGTGATCGTTTAGAAGTAAAAGCGTCAGGCGGCGTGAGAAATCTAGAAGATTTTAATAATATGATTGAAGCGGGTGCTACACGTATTGGTGCTAGTGCCGGTGTGCAAATTATTCAAGGACTTGAATCAAATACTGATTACTAATACTAAATTTATGTCTAAAGGAATGATGAATAATGAGAATGATTGACATCATAGAAAAGAAACGAGACGGTAAGTCATTAACAAAAGAAGAAATAGAATTTTTTGTAAACGGATACACTCATGAGGAGGTTCCAGATTACCAAGCTTCAAGTTTAGCTATGGCGATATTCTTTCAAGATATGAATGATGAAGAAAGAGCGGCATTGACAATGTCAATGGTTAACTCAGGAGAGAAGATCGACTTAAGCGATATCAATGGTATTAAGGTAGACAAGCATTCTACAGGGGGCGTCGGTGATACAACGACACTCGTTCTTGCCCCATTAGTAGCGGCAGTAGGTGTTCCAGTTGCAAAGATGAGTGGTCGTGGTCTAGGACATACGGGGGGGACGATAGATAAATTAGAATCAGTTAAGGGATTTAATGTTGAAATCAGTGAAAAAGATTTTATAAAACTTGTAAATGATAACCAAGTAGCAGTAATAGGCCAATCAGGCAATCTCACACCAGCTGATAAAAAATTATATGCACTACGGGATGTAACAGGGACAGTTAATTCTATTCCTCTAATCGCTTCGTCCATAATGAGTAAGAAAATTGCTGCTGGCGCAGATGCAATTGTTCTAGATGTCAAAACTGGCAGTGGTGCGTTTATGAAGACGCTAGATGATGCCGAAGCGCTTGCGCATGCGATGGTAAGAATTGGTAATAATGTAGGTCGTAATACGATGGCTATTATTTCAGATATGAGTCAACCTTTAGGAAATGCAATTGGTAATGCGCTCGAATTAAAAGAAGCTATCTCAACATTAAAAGGAAATGGGCCGAAAGACCTAACAGAGCTTGTGTTAACACTTGGTTCTCAAATGGTTGTCTTAGCTGAACAAGCAACATCTTTAGATGAAGCGCGTCAGATGCTAATCGATGCTATAAAAACAGGCAAAGCTTTAAACAAATTCAAAACATTTCTATCGAATCAAGGAGGAGATGACTCTATTGTGGATTCTCCTGAAAAGTTACTTAGCGCGAAATATCAAGTTGAATTTAAAGCTAAAAAAGATGGTTATATAACTGAAATAATAGCTAATGAGATAGGCGTTGCTTCAATGATGTTAGGCGCTGGTCGTCAAACAAAAGAAGACGTTATTGATTTAGGTGTAGGTATCGTGTTAAATAAAAAAGTAGGAGAACATGTTGAGAAAGGTGAAAATATTTTAACTATTCATACCAACACCAAAGAGATCGATGATATTTTATATAAACTAGACAATAGTATTACTATTGAGAGTAAGGGCGAAGCTCCAACCTTAATTCATAAAATAATAACCGAGTAGGAGATGTAAATGATGACTACACCGTTCAAAAGAATTCATCTAATAGTTATGGACTCAGTAGGTATAGGCGAAGGTCCTGATGCAGCGGCATTCAATGACGAAGGATCACACACTTTAAAGCATACTTTAGAAGGATTTAAGCAAAAGTTACCACATCTAGAACAACTTGGATTAGGAAATATTGCACCGCTTCCTGTTGTTTCAAAAGTAACGCATCCGGGTGCATTTTATACCAAACTAAGTGAAGCTTCAGTAGGCAAGGATACAATGACAGGACATTGGGAAATTATGGGGTTAAATATTATGCAACCATTTAAGGTTTATCCAAATGGTTTCCCAGCAGAGCTTGTTAAAGAGATTGAATCAATGACTGGACGCAAGGTTGTAGCAAATAGACCTGCTTCAGGAACTCAGATTATTGACGAGTGGGGCGAACATCAAATGAAAACTGGAGATTTAATAGTTTATACTAGTGCTGATCCAGTCTTACAAATTGCTGCACATGAAGACGTGATTCCACTTGAAGAACTTTACGAGATTTGTGAAAAAGTTCGTGAACTAACAAAAGATCCTAAATATTTAATAGGGAGAATCATTGCTCGACCATATGTTGGTGAACCTGGTAACTTCACTAGAACTTCTAATCGACATGATTACGCGTTAAAACCATTTGGACGAACAGTGATGAATAGCCTTAAAGATAGTGGTTATGATGTAATCGCGATTGGTAAAATTAACGATATTTATGACGGTGAAGGCGTGACAGAAGCTATACGTACTAAAAATAATATGGACGGTATGGATCAATTGATTGAAGTTGTAAAAAAAGATTTTGAAGGTATCAGTTTCCTTAATTTAGTTGATTTTGATGCATTGTATGGCCATCGTCGTGATAAAGAAGGGTATGCTCAAGCAATTAAAGATTTTGATCTTCGTTTACCTGAATTAATGAATCATTTAAGAGAAGATGATTTAGTTATTATTACAGCTGATCATGGTAATGATCCAATTGCTAAAGGTACAGATCATACACGTGAATACATTCCACTTTTAATGTTTAGTCCGAAAATTAAAGATTATCATGAACTTTCACAAGACACGACATTTAGCTCTATCGGTGTTACAATAGCAGATAACTTCAACGTAGAATTACCTAAATATGGAAAAAGTTATTTAAAAGAAATGGGGGTTGAGCATCAATGAAAGTTTTAAGATTCTTATTAGGACTAGCATTTGGAACAGCTGGTGTTTTACATTTTACTAGAGAGAGACAATTTAGAAATATTGTTCCAGATTATTTACCTTTACAAAAAACTGCTGTATTGGTAACAGGTGTTATAGAAATCTTTTTTGGTATCATGTTGCTTATTAAAAGACCAGCATCATGGTTGAAAAAGGGTATTAATTTATTCTTGTTAGCAGTGTTCCCAGCAAATATTTATATGGCTCGTAAAGGATTGCCATTAGGTGACAAAGAACTACCTAAATGGGCACTTTATTCGAGATTACCATTGCAATTTGTGCTTATTAAAGCCATTAAAAAATTATAATTTTTACAGAAAATAAGACCTTCTAAAATGCTAACTAGTTAGTATTTTAGAAGGCTTTTTTATAAAAAAGAGAAACATCGAAGGGAAGATTCATTCGACATTTCTCCATAATGATATTAATTAAGCTTTTATGCTTAGTTGTATTGTTAATTATTTACCTTCTCCGTAGATGTCATTCCATTGCTCTCTTTTATCTAAAAATGCTTGAGCAATTGTTTTAGCACCTTCTAAAGAATGACTTGCAGCCCAACCACATTGAACCTCATTACAAGCTGGGACTTCGCTAGCATTTAACACATCATGCAATGTTTGATCGATAATATTTAATACGTCATCGTAGTCGTCATGATTAATAAATGAAACATAGAATCCAGTTTGACAACCCATAGGACTTAAATCTACTACTTTATCAGTATGATTTCTAATGTTTTCTGCCATTAAATGCTCTAAGGAATGTAGACCAGGCATATCCATATGTTCCTTATTGGGCTGTTTGAAACGAATGTCATATTTGTGTATGACATCACCATTAAGACCTTCCATAGTCCCGGCTAGACGAATAAAAGGTGCAACAACCTTAGTATGGTCTAAATTAAAGCTTTCTACATTCATTTTAGTCATGCATTTATCCTCCTTATTGCTCTACAGCAATTTTTTGTTTAATTCAATAAATAGATTGTAACAATACTCTAATACATTTACAATTTTTCTAAACTAATAGACTGTTGTCTTTTAAATTGTAAGAAAATTGTGTAAAAATTAATGACAACCAGTATTAAATCCGATAAAATAAGTAATAATTAAAAAAGAATGATTGATACGCAAAGTTTCAAAGGGAGTTAGATACAATGCATAATAAACAAAAGATATTAGATTTTATAGAAAATAATAAATATGATTATGTAGAAATAAGTCATCGTATTCATGAACGCCCTGAATTAGGCAATGAAGAAATTTTTGCATCGAGAACATTAATTGACCAATTAAGAGCAAATCGATTCGAAATCGAAACGGATATTGCAGGACATGCAACAGGATTTATAGCAACGTATGATTCTGATATGACTGGACCGGTTATAGGATTTCTAGCTGAATATGATGCTTTACCTGGTCTTGGTCACGCATGCGGGCATAATATTATTGGTACTGCTAGCGTACTTGCTGCAGTAGCACTAAAAGAAGTCGTCGATGAAATTGGTGGTAAAGTAGTCGTTTTGGGATGTCCTGCTGAAGAAGGTGGGGAAAATGGCTCCGCAAAAGCTTCTTATGTTAAAGCAGGTGTCATTGATGAAATTGATGTAGCATTGATGATTCATCCTGGAAATGAAACCTATCGTACAATTAATACTTTAGCTGTGGATGTTCTAGATATTAAATTCTATGGACGTAGTGCGCATGCATCTGAAAATGCAGATGAAGCATTAAACGCTTTAGATGCAATGATTTCATATTTTAATGGTATAGCACAGTTAAGGCAACACATTAAAAAAGGACAACGAGTTCACGGGGTTATTTTAGACGGTGGTAAAGCGGCTAATATTATACCTGATTTTACACATGCGAGATTTTATACTCGAGCTACTTCACGGAAAGAACTTGATGTTTTAACTGAAAAAGTAAACCAAATTGCAAGAGGTGCTGCGATTCAAACTGGGTGTGATTTTGAATTTGGTCCTATCCAGAATGGTGTAAACGAATTTATCAAAGCGCCTAAACTTGATGATTTATTTGAAAAATATGCAACTGAATTAGGAGAAGAAGTGATTGATGATGATTTTGGTTATGGATCTACAGATACAGGTAATGTAAGTCATGTTGTACCAACTATACATCCACATATTAAAATTGGTTCTCGAAATCTTGTAGGACATACCCACCGCTTTAGAGAAGCGGCTGCAAGTTTACAAGGTGATCAGGCACTCATTCGAGGTGCAAAAATTTTAGCATTAATGGGACTAGAATTAATCGAAAATAAACCGTTGTTAGACGAAATAATTGAAGAGCATACGCATATAAAGGGGCATGTTAAGTAATGAATAATAAAGTAAATGGTCCGTTTCTCACACTTAGTGATTTGTATAATGATGACATTGTTTACACATCTCGACCTTCATATGTGTCGAACCCATGGTTGAAACCAGATGAACACCAATCAAATTTCTTAACTGGAAGAGAATTACTTATAGCTAATCGTTTTCCTGTCATTGTTCATGAGGCAAGTGTTACAAACAAATTAGAACAACTTTTTAATATAGTGGGTAGGGAAATTCCACCACATACTTATAAATTTAAAGATCAAGAAACATATGAAAGCTTGATAAGGAATTTAGCTCTTCATCAAGGTAAAAAAATCTACTTTCAATATATTCATAATGAAGATATTTTACCTAAAGAATATTATGCACTTGATAAAGATGTTTTTGTTGCTCTTAATAATAAAGCACGAATTCCAGAATGGACTAATAACAAATATCTACCACAAAGAGAAATTGTCTCAATTAAAGATTTTGAATCTCGTATTCAAGCATGGTCGTATCCATTTGTCATAAAACCAGGCGATGATTTACCTACAGCAGGAGGATATGGTGTTATGATTTGTTATAATGATACAGATTTAGATAAAGCTATCACACGCATCAACAATGCATCAGCAGAGACTGAACATTTAATCATTGAGCAAAAAATTAATGCAGTGAATAACTATTGTGTACAATTTGCTTATTCAGATGATATTGGTATCAAATACTTAGGAACAGCGCAACAGTTAACTAATGACTATGGATTTTACAACGGAAATGAAAATGTTAATGATGTGCCTCAGAATGTAATAGACGCTGGTAGAGAGATTATGGAAATAGGCGTAAGCAAAGGTTTTTTTGGTGTAGCAGGTTTTGACTTACTAGTAGATGATAATAATGATGTTTATGCGATTGATTTAAACTTTAGGCAAAACGGATCAACGAGTATGCTACTTTTAGCAAAAGATTTAACTCATGGATATCATAAATTTTACAGTTACTTTTCTAATGGAGATAATACAAAATTCTATAATGCTATTTTAAAATACGTAGAATTAGGTGTACTTTATCCACTTTCCTATTACGATGGAGATTGGTATGGAAAGAATCAAGTTAATTCTAGATTTGGCTGCATTTGGCATGGGGAAAATAAAGAATTAATTAATCAATATGAACAACAATTTATATTGGAAGCTGGATTATAAGTGTATGATTCTTTAAGAATATTAAGTAGTGTTTGATAAAAAAGTTAGAATAATCAATCATGTCCCAGTTTACAAATAAGATTTGAATTTTAACATTATTGACTATCAATCGTTAGTATTTTAAGATTTAAAGTAAGAAACACTATGAATAACTTATGAATTGAGGGTTAAGTATGTCATACAAATATGAAGCATTTTTTAAAGATATTTTGATTAATGAATATATTTATTTTGCTTCAAAAAATAAAAAATTAATTAGAATACAACATGAGAATTTGCCATATATTGCTATGTGGACAGACGAAAATGTTGCTGAGTCTTATTTGTTACATCATTCAATTGATTACGACAAAATCATTAGAGCAGATATTGACCGTTTTGTAACATATGAAATGGATGAAATCTTTGATCCAGGTGACAAAGTTTTAGTTAATGTGAATAATGGTGAAGAAGGAAACATTGTAGATATAGTTAAAATGACTGATGAGTTGATGTCTGAATTAGATGATATAAGAATGAGAGAGTTTATTAAAGATGTCGCAAAATATGACGAAGTATACGGATTGACAAACAAAGGTGAAAAGAATTTTATTATGATTTCAGATGATGACCATAACAAACCACACATCATGCCTGTTTGGAGTATTAAGAGTAGAGCGCGTAAAGTACGTGATCAAGATTTTGAAGAATGTGATTTAATCGAAATTGAAGGTGAAGTCTTTAGTGAATGGTTAGACAAGTTACGCGATGATAATAAAGCAGTGGCGATTGATTTGAAATCAGGTGTTGTTGGTACTGTTGTATCAGCGCAAAAACTGTCAAATGAAGCAACATTTTAATTGATTATATTAGAAAAAGTCTGCGACATGTTTATAGTATTTACACCCCATAAGTTAGATTTTAATTTAACTTTTGGGGTGCTTTTTTTATAAACGAACATTATAAATTTGATATTAAAAAGATGTTTGAAGCTAAAAACTGAGAAAATTCAACGTATAAAGTAAGTTAGATGGTAAGGGAAGTAACAATCCATACCAATTTGCTTCCAGTCATTTTCCTATTAGAGGTAAAGTGCTCCTAAAGCGCCTGAAAAAGCACCATTCTCAATATAGTACGGTTTAAATCCTCTTAGAACAGTGTAATTTTCAACAACTTCACGTAGTAATTGATTGTTATTAAATGATGAACCGATATATACAACGTGATTAGTCTTATATTCACGTGCTAAAGTAATAGCCATAGTTGTTATAACTTCACCAACGACGCCAATTGCAGAGGCAAGTTTGTTAGCTGATGTAAACTGATTATCTAAGTGATGTAATACATTTCCAAAATTTGCTGCTGTTAAATCTCCAGGAATTGGTGGTTCAGTATCTTTATAAATATGTTTTACTTTTAAATCAATGGCATCACGATCTCCATTTTGAGCTAAATTCGTTAATTCTTTATAATCTGTTATATTGGACAATAAATAGCCTAAACCTTGTATCATCCCGCCTCCGGTACCTACACCTCCAACACGTTGCTGGTCTTTTCCATCAAAATAGTGGAAAGAAGTACCTGTACCTACATTAGCAAAAATGTAATGTTCAATTTGATGACCTTGTTCATCCAATAAAATTTCTAAACCTTTTGATGATGCATCGAACTCTACAAATATTTCAGGGGAATGATGAATTTGATCTGCTATTACTCCAGCATTTCCACCTGTAAGCTTTAATGTTTCGATTTCTTCATTGTTAAGCCAATCTATGACTTTTTGGATATTAGTTGTTAATTCAGTTCTGTAATATCTACGATTGTCATGCTCTTGTACAATTTTAATTAAAGTCCCTCCGGCATCAATTCCAATCTTCATATGTCTATCACTCCATAACAATTATTGTCACTCATTATAGTATAGTAAAATAACTGAAAAACAAGTGAATATTTATAGAAAGCTCTTATTAAGGTACACTTATGTTAATAATACAGTTAATAATAAACATAGGGTAGTCATTATAGTGATGACATAGATATTGATAAAATGAGGTTGTAATGAGTTGAATTAGGGTAAAATGATGTTGAGCAAGGGAAAATGTTATACATAACTAGTCCGATAGTCATAATTATTCAATTCATATATAATATAAGTGGTAATTAATAGATAGGGGTAAAGCAATGTTTATAAAAAAAGATTTTGATGATATTACAGTTCAAGTATTTGAAGAAAAATATAGAGATGCACTTAACCAATTTGAATTAAGTGAACGACAACAAATATATTCTTCATTGCCTCAAACTGTTTTAGATGATGCATTAAAAGATGAAAATCGAATTGCTAATGTAGCTTTAAATAAAGAAGGAAAAGTAGTGGGGTTCTTCGTATTGCATCGTTATTATCAACATGAAGGTTATGATACACCAAACAATGTTGTTTATGTACGTTCATTGTCAGTTAATGAAAAGTTTCAAGGCCATGGATATGGGACAAAAATGATGATGTTTTTACCAGAGTATGTTCAAGCATTATTTCCTGATTTTACACATTTATACTTAGTAGTAGACGCTGAAAACCAAAGTGCTTGGAACGTTTATGAACGTGCAGGTTTTATGCATACAGCTACAAAAGAAGAAGGACCTATTGGGAAAGAAAGACTTTATTATTTAGATTTAGATTCAAAACATGTATCTTCTTTAAGGCTAAAAGAGGGGGAAGCCGCATATAATGATGATATTCACGTGATTAATTTGCTTAAAGATGATGTAAAGGTAGGCTTTATTGCACTAGAACAAAATGATAATAAAATGAATATTTCTGCAATCGAAGTTAATAAGCAAAATAGGAATGAGGGAATTGCAGAAAGTGCTTTACGCCAATTACCAACGTATATACGTAAACAGTTTGAAGACATTGAAATTTTATCAATTACTTTATATGGCGAACGTAATGAATTAAAACCATTGTGCTTGAATAGTAATTTTGTAGCAATAGAGGAAACTGAGGATTATACACGTTTTGAAAAATATATTAATTATTAACAGTGATTGCTAAATCACAACTTGTCATTTATAATTTATTTTTGTTACTATTAACAAATGATTATTTGACGTTAATTTAAAGAAAATCCTTTGAAAGGAAGTATTTTTATATGAAAATTCAAGATTACACAAAAGAAATGGTTGATGAGAAATCATTCATCGATATGGCCTATACTTTATTAAATGATAAACAAACAACGATGAATTTATATGATATTATTGATGAATTTAAATCTTTAGGCGGATATGAGTATGAAGATATTGAAAATCGAATCGTACAATTCTATACCGATTTAAACACTGATGGTCGTTTTTTAAATGTAGGAGAAAATCTTTGGGGTCTACGTGATTGGTACTCTGTAGATGATATTGAGGAAAAAATCGCACCAACAATTCAAAAATTCGATATTCTAGATGACGAAGATGAAGAAGATCAAAACCTTAAATTATTAGGTGATGACGACGCTGATGAAGATGACGATATTCCTGCTCAAACAGATGATCAAGAAACATTAGACGAGTCAGATAATGATGAAGATGATGTTGAAATGAATGAAGCAGATATCGTTATTGATGAAGACGAAGACGAAGATATTGCTGAAGGTGAAGAAGAAGCCTTTGAAGACGCCGAAGACTTTAATGATTAATCAAGTAACTATATTTTAATTTAAAAATATGTCTCGCTTTATAACAGAAACATTAAAGTGGGACTTTTATTTTTATTTAAAAGGTGGTAGTATTTTATTTGGGCTCCTTTAATTAGGACACGTGTATTAAATAGATACGCTCCCCTTACAATTGCTGTGAGAGGGAGCGATTTTTTTATTTTTAATATTCATAATGAAATGTAAAAGTGAATCAAATTGTTGAGTAATATACCAAATTTATTTCATTATTATTGTTAAATACATAGGTTACTCACAGTTTTTAATAGATTTTATCAATCATTAAATAGTTTACTAAATTTTACAGGAGGTCAGACAATGACAAAGTTTATTTTTGTAACAGGCGGGGTTGTGTCATCATTAGGAAAAGGAATAACAGCCGCTTCTCTAGGAAGATTACTTAAAGATAGAGGACTTAAAGTTACAATACAAAAATTCGATCCATATTTAAATGTAGACCCAGGCACAATGAGTCCGTATCAACATGGTGAAGTGTTCGTTACAGACGATGGTGCTGAGACTGATTTAGACTTAGGACATTATGAACGTTTTATAGATATTAATTTAAATAAATATTCAAATGTTACTGCCGGAAAAGTATATTCACATGTGTTGAAAAAAGAACGCCGTGGTGATTACTTGGGTGGTACTGTACAAGTTATTCCCCATATTACAAACGAAATTAAAGAAAGATTGCTATTAGCTGGTGAGAGTACTAATGCGGATGTTGTAATTACTGAAATTGGTGGAACAACAGGTGATATAGAGTCTTTACCTTTCTTGGAAGCCATTCGTCAAATTAGAAGCGACTTAGGTCGTGAAAATGTAATGTATGTACATTGTACTTTGCTACCATATATTAAAGCTGCTGGGGAAATGAAAACAAAACCTACACAGCACAGTGTTAAAGAATTACGAGGTCTAGGTATTCAACCTGATTTAATAGTAGTACGTACAGAATACGAAATGACACAAGATTTGAAAGACAAAATCGCCCTATTTTGTGATATCAAAAAGGAAAGTGTTATAGAATGTAGAGATGCAGATTCTCTTTATGAAATTCCGTTACAACTTAGTAAGCAAAATATGGACGACATTGTTATTCAACGTTTACAATTAAATGCCAAGTATGAAACGCAATTGGATGAGTGGAAACATCTATTAAATACCGTTAATAATTTAGATGGTAAAATTACAATCGGTTTAGTTGGTAAATATGTGAGCTTACAAGATGCTTATCTATCAGTTGTTGAATCACTTAAGCATGCTGGTTATCCATTTAAAAAAGACGTTGTGGTAAAATGGATTGATTCAAGTGAGGTCAATGATGATAATGTTGAGGCTTATTTATCCGACGTTGATGGTATTTTAGTTCCTGGTGGATTTGGATTCAGAGCAAGTGAAGGTAAAATTGCAGCTATTCGTTATGCCCGTGAGAATAACATACCATTCTTTGGCATTTGTCTAGGAATGCAATTGGCAACTGTTGAATTTGCGCGTCATGTTTTAGGCTATGAAGGTGCGCATTCAGCAGAATTAGATCCAAGTACACCATATCCAATTATAGATTTATTACCAGAACAAAAAGATATTGAAGATTTAGGTGGAACCTTAAGACTTGGTCTTTATCCTTGCCACATTAAAGAAGGTACATTGGCAGAGAAAATTTATAATAAAAACGATATTGAAGAACGTCATCGTCATAGATATGAATTCAATAACGAGTTTAGGGAACAATTAGAAAGTAACGGTATGGTATTTTCAGGTACAAGTCCAGATGGTCGTTTAGTAGAAATTATTGAAATACCTAAAAATGATTTCTTTATTGCATGTCAATTCCATCCTGAATTCTTATCAAGACCTAATCGTCCACAGCCTATATTTAAATCATTTGTAGAAGCGGCGTTGAATTACCAACAAAAATAATTGTTTTGATACGCAAACAATATAAAAATAAATAAAAATGGTCATTTCCTTAAAAGCAAGAAGGAAATGACCATTTTTAATTGCCTGTTAAAACTTTAACAGTGTACTTTATTTATCATTATAGATTAGATGTTTTGGTTATAATTATTATACGTTGTTGCTTCATCAGTTAATCACACGGATGAAATTATTTTATAGAAAATAATTGAACGACTTCACACATATTCTATAAATCTAGGTCTCTAGTCATCTCAATCATTTGAGTATAAATATCATAATAAATATAATTTAAGGCCATCGGATGTGGTTGAATGATTTTATCATAATCTTCTGTGTAAACAATGGGCCTAGGTGTTGATAAATTAACATAATGAATTAAATGATTAGGAAAATCATCTCGTTTAGGGTTATTACAAATAAGCACTAAATCGACATCTAAATCAATAAGTTGAAGTACATCACTTTCAACTTCCGAAGTGTAGTATGGTGAAAATAACAGTACCCTATCTGTTGTATCTATATCGTTAAAATTTTGTAAATCTTCAAGTGGTAAGCTAGACGCTAATTTTTCATGGCTTTGTAATATGAATGACTCATAGAATTTTAAATCATCGTAGCCTTTGATATAGACATGTCCTTCTCCACCAATTGCTTGAATGAGACATTGAGCTGCCATTTGAATATCCAACTCTTGTTTTTCAAGCCGATTAAAAATACCAGTTAATTGTGTGTTTAAGATTTTTGACATTGTAAACCTCCAATCTCTTTACTGAAATATTGTAAATAATCCTAGATAGATATGCAATATGTGAACATTTTTCGAAATGTATTCGCTTCCAAAAACGTAAAAACAACTAATTATAAAAAATATCAATATTAAATAAAATATTCGAATGCAATCAGTATATATTTTTGATATAATGACGTTGAAAAAAACGTGCACTGTTGCACTCAAGGAGGAACTTTAATGCCTTTAGTTTCAATGAAAGAAATGTTAATCGATGCGAAAGAAAACGGTTATGCGGTTGGTCAATACAATCTTAATAACCTCGAATTTACACAAGCTATTTTAGAAGCGTCTCAAGAAGAGAATGCGCCAGTTATTTTAGGTGTTTCTGAAGGGGCAGCTCGTTATATGAGTGGTTTTTATACAGTTGTGAAAATGGTAGAAGGTTTAATGCATGACTTAAACATCACAATCCCAGTAGCAATTCATTTAGACCACGGTTCAAGCTTTGAAAAATGTAAAGAAGCAATTGATGCTGGATTCACATCTGTAATGATTGATGCATCTCATAGTCCTTTTGAAGAAAATGTTGAAATCACTTCTAAAGTAGTTGAGTATGCTCATGATAGAGGCGTTTCTGTAGAAGCTGAATTAGGTACAGTTGGTGGACAAGAAGACGACGTAGTTGCTGATGGCGTTATCTATGCAGACCCTAAAGAATGTCAAGAATTAGTAGAAAAAACTGGAATTGATACTTTAGCTCCAGCATTAGGTTCTGTACATGGACCATATAAAGGTGAACCTAAATTAGGATTTAAAGAGATGGAAGAAATTGGTGCTTCAACTGGATTACCTTTAGTATTACACGGTGGTACAGGTATTCCAACTAAAGATATTCAAAAAGCTATTCCTTATGGTACTGCTAAAATTAACGTGAATACTGAAAATCAAATTGCGTCTGCTAAAGCAGTTCGTGAAGTATTAAACAACGACAAAGATGTGTATGATCCACGTAAATATTTAGGACCAGCACGTGAAGCAATTAAAGAGACAGTTAAAGGTAAAATTAGAGAATTCGGTACTTCTAATCGCGCTAAATAATTTAAATATCTTTGCTATTGGTCATTGAACATAAGTTCAGTGGCCTCTTTTTATGCTATAATAATGACAGAAATTTACATTTTATGGTTACAATATTCAATTTCGGGAAGGTTTTATATAATAAAATAGCTTACAAACGAATAATTAACAAAATAAATGATTAATTGAAAAGATAAGTGGTATTAGTTCATTGACGTATTCTTAGTCGTAATTAGCAATCTTTATAAAAAACAAAATGATGCTATAAATAAATTGTATTTATTTATTGTAAAAATAAGTATTTTACAAATAAAGTAAAATTATCTTATAATGCTAATAATGTGATATTTTAAAAAGAAGGAAACAAAGGAGAAAAGTGATATGGCTCAAGAGGTAATAAAAATTAGAGGTGGACAAGCACTAAAAGGAGAAGTAGAAATTAGTGGAGCAAAAAATAGTGCAGTTGCTATTATCCCCGCAACTTTATTAGCTCAAGGACAAGTAAAGTTGGAAGGCCTTCCTCAAATCTCTGATGTCGAAACTCTAGTAAGTTTGTTAGAAGATTTAAATATTGAAGCAAGATTAAATGGTAAACAATTAGAAGTGGATACTACACAAATAGAGAATGCACCTCTACCTAATAATAAAGTTGAGTCTTTACGTGCTTCTTATTATATGATGGGCGCAATGCTTGGTCGTTTTAAAAAATGTGTAATTGGATTGCCAGGTGGATGTCCACTCGGGCCAAGACCTATTGATCAACATATTAAGGGATTCAAAGCATTAGGAGCAGAAATTGACGAATCTAGCAATACATCCATGAAATTAGTAGCAAAAGAACTTAGAGGCGCTCATATATTTTTAGATATGGTAAGTGTTGGAGCGACGATTAATATTATGCTTGCGGCAGTCCATGCCAAAGGTCAAACTGTTATTGATAATGCAGCCAAAGAACCTGAAGTCGTAGATGTTGCAAACTTTTTAATGAGTATGGGTGCTGATATTAGAGGAGCAGGTACAACATCAATAAAAATCAATGGTGTTGAGGAACTAAAAGGTTCAGAGTATCAAATTATTCCGGACAGAATTGAAGCTGGTTCTTATATGTGTATGGCCGCAGCAATGGGTGAGGAGGTCATTTTACATAATATTGTTCCTAAACATGTTGAAGCTTTAACTGTTAAGTTGCAAGAGTTAGGTGTAGATATTGAAATTGAAGATGAAAAAATAATCATTCGTAAACAAACACCGTATAAAAATGTAGATATAAAAACGCTTGTTTATCCAGGTTTTGCAACTGATTTACAACAACCTATTACACCATTATTATTCATGACAGAAGGACCTTCGTTTGTGACTGATACTATTTATCCAGCGCGTTTTAAACATGTAGAAGAATTACAGCGTATGGGTGCTAATATTAAATCGGATGAGGGAACAGCTGTGATTAAACCTTCGACACTTAATGGAGCTGAAGTATATGCAAGTGATTTACGCGCAGGCGCTTGCTTAATTACTGCAGGTTTAATAGCTGAAGGTGTGACGACAATATTTAATGTAAAACATATTTATAGAGGATATACTAACATCGTTGAACATCTTAAAGCACTTGGTGCTGATATTTGGACGGAAACGGTATAATTCTTAACACAATTTTTAAATTAACAACATTTATATTTGAGTGATATGAAATAGTGAGTGTATCAGAATTCATGTTAAATACGTTGTTTCTTTACAACAAACCCTAAACTTGTAATGTCTGAAAAATAATCTTATGAATCAATCGAATTTAGGATGTTGGAATAGAGTACAAAAAGACCGATTTAAGCGCAATTTTAATTTAGTGATTGACTTACCTATAAGTTAAACATACTAAGATTAGCTATGAAGAAATCTATG
>NZ_KV831340.1:70467-70948 GCF_001837075.1 Staphylococcus sp. HMSC063F05 | reverse complement strand
TCTATTGAAATAATATAGAAATTGTCTTTTTTATGATTTTTTTGATTATTTTCAGCTCGTTGGGTTGTTACTTTTATTATATTAAGTGTCATTAGTACAAATCTTAGTTGTCTTTTGGCTTTATTCATCCCTCGAACGGACATACGAGTGAAAATCCAAAATCAGGCTCCACATCAATTTTACTTTGACTGTAGATGGTTTTGTTTTGGTTCTGAAAGCTTTTTTAATTTGGGCATTGAAATATTCCCAACTATAATTCCTCATTATTTTTTTATTTGTTTTTGAATTGATTAATCGTTTTATAAGAAGGCTTTTGATTTTGTGATAGCCACATCATTCGGATACTATCATTGAGTAATTTTTCTATCTTACGTCCTGAAAACACAGATTGTGTGTAGGCATATAGAACTACTTTTAACATCATTTTTGGATGGTATGATATTCCACCACGATGATGTCTGAATTCAGTCTCTAGAATTGT
>NZ_KV831340.1:17916-70367 GCF_001837075.1 Staphylococcus sp. HMSC063F05 | reverse complement strand
TTTATGAAAACTCATTTACTGGCTATTTTGCTAGAAATTAGGTCCCAACCACTATTTTTATTATTTTTTATACCCTATATTTTTATTATTTTTTATACCCTAACATAGTGATATAGCAATGTTGGAATAAAATTTACATAAAAGTCATTTTGACATATTTAGGTATGTTAATTTAGACGTTTTTTTTAAATTCTAGTAGTTAATATGAAGTGCTGTAAACCTTACGTCCGTGCACTAAAATATAGATGACTAAAGTTGTAAATCCTAAAATACCCATGATTCCATATAATTGACTATAAGAAATCATATGTGTGAAAAGACCTAGTAAGGATGGTCCAAATCCAATTCCTATATCTAAACCAATAAAGTAAGTTGATGTAGCTAAGCCATATTTATTTGATGGAGATACTTTTATTGCGATAGCTTGCATACAAGATGACAAGTTACCATAACCAATTCCTAATGCGATACCTGCAATAAGTAATACCCATCCGTTAAAACTAAGCATCAGTAGAACAAAAGATAATACTAAAAAGATAAATGCTGGATAAACAACTACATTTTCGTTTTTATCATCCATCAATCTTCCAGCAATAGGTCTTGTTATGAGGGACGCAATAGCATAAAAAATGAAAAAGTAACTTGCTGATGTAACTAGATCTCTTTCAACAGCAAAAGCCTGTAAATAAGTTAAAATTGCAGCGTAAGTAACACCGATTAATAGCATGACGAATGCTACCGGAATGGCTTCTTTGGCTACAAAATGAGCCAAATTGAATCGTTTATGTGTAATTGTGTTTTCTTTAACTGTTGTGAAATTAATTTTAATTAACAGTGATAATAGACCACTTATGACACCTAAAATTACACAAATAGTAAATAAAATATTGATAGAAAAGGAATTCATCAATAACATACCAAAAAATGGGCCAATAGCGGTTCCCAACACCAAACTTAATGAGAATAAACTGATACCTTCACTTTTGCGTGTAGGTGGTGTAATATATGCTGCTATTGTTCCTGTAGCAGTTGTAGCAACCGCTGTTGCTAAGCCGTTCAGTAAACGCACCATCATTAAGAACCAAACAGAACCAGGTATAAAATAAAGTAGCTGTGTTACTACTAAACATATTAAACCAAAAATGAGAATTTTTTTTGGACCAAATCGATTGACGTATTTACCTGTTACAAATCGACCTATTAATGATCCTACTATAAAAAGTCCGACTACGAGTCCAGCAACAGAATCAGAAGCATGGTATTCTGATTTACTATAGCTCGCGATAACGACAATTAATAAATACATACATAGATAAACAAAAAAGTTAATAGCAAAGTTAATATTAAAACTCTTCGTAAAGATGGGGTCTTTAATTATTGTAGACTGATTCATTACTGTTCCTCCTTTATCATTGCTTCATGAATTTGAGACATCGCATTTGTAATATCAAATACTTGCTCATCAGTTAATCCAGTTTTTTTTATAATATCTTGTTGAATGACAGTGATCTTTTTATTAATAGTTTCAAAAAGTCTTTGGCCTTTGTCAGTTAAACTCAATAATTTCTCTCTCTTATCAACTCCTGTTTTTGTCATGACCCAACCATTGTCTAACAACACTTTAATCAACTTTCGTGTTGTAGGCTTTTCTATTGAACGACGATGAGAAATTTTTACAAGGGTAGTAGGTTGATAATTGGCAATATCTCTTAGCACAAGCCATTGGCCAGTATGAATCTGATGCTGATCTAATATAGGTTGTGTAAGTTTAATATAGGGTCTATATATACCTATAAAACTATTGAAAAATTCATTGGTTAAAATATCTAACACCTCATTGTTATATTAGTTAGCTTGGCTAACTATTTAAAAGACAGAGACAATTATATGACTAAAATGTGAATTTTGCAATGGTCTTAGATTCCTTTTTAATATTTAAAGTAATTAAAGTTAGATTTTGTTAAAATGAGCAATAACATGTGGAGGGGGGAGAAAGTTGAACTTAAAATTAGACCATATCATTCACTATTTACATCAATTAGAGTCATTTAAGTTTCCCGGAGAAATATTAGAATTGCAAAATGGTGGAAGACATCATCATTTGGGCACCTTTAATCAAATAGCACCGATTAAAAATAGTTATATCGAATTGCTAGATGTTGAAAATGAGTCAAAACTTAGCAATATAGCTAAAACTGAAGAAGGTCGTGTATCATTTGCTACAAAAATAGTGCAGGATCATTTTAAACAAGGGTTTAAAGGTATTTGTTTTAGAACAAAGGATATAAATCAGGTTAAAAGTACTTTAGAAAATAGAGGCGTTGATGTGATAGGTCCTATTGATATGGAAAGAGAAAATAAAAAAGGTCATCAAATTCGTTGGAGATTGCTATATATTGCTAACCCTGACTATACAGTCAAACCACCTTTCTTTATAGAATGGGATAACAACAAAAAGCAAAACCTATCACAAATACATAATTTCAACTTGTCATCGTTTAAAATTAAAGAGGTGATTATTACTAGCACTCAACGTGAAACAACAGTAAGTCTTTGGAAAGAATGGTATAACCTGAAAATAGTAAATGAAACGGCTACATCTACTGATTTCAAATTAGAAACTGATGAAGTTATCTATAAAATAGAAGACGGCAAAGATTCAGGTTTTCATACATTAATAATGACCGATATCAATGCCACAGCACCATATTCAATATTTATACGTGGTGCTAAATATCGTTTTGAGCCACCCAACTAGTATAAATATAGATAGGCACTGTGAATAATTAAACCGATGTGTATGAAAGCGAAAACGGTAGATAAAATACTTAGAATCAATTCATAGTTTGTGGTACGTAAAAAAATAAAAAAAATGGATATAATAAATATAAATGCTACGAAGATGACACGAAGACTAAAATATGAAATTGTTAGTGGGTGATTGATTGTAATAATGATTGCCACGAGATTTAGGATAATAAATAACAATAAAATAAACTTTCTCATATAAAAACCTCTTTACTAGTGGTTAGTAATCATTATATCAAGGGTAATAGTATTGAAAGAACTAAAACGGTTTGAAAGTGACATCGTCGACATCGTTCTCATTAAGATGTATAATTAAAATTACTGTAAAATAAAGGAGATATTTTAAACCATGGAAAAGATGAACATCACTAATCAACAACATGACGCATTTGTGAAATCTCATCCCAATGGTGATTTATTACAATTATCTAAGTGGGCAGATACGAAAAAATTAACAGGATGGTATTCAAGAAGAATTGCTGTCGGTGAAAATGGTCAAATTAAAGGTGTTGGCCAGCTACTATTCAAAAAAATACCTAAACTTCCATACACTTTATGCTATGTATCTAGGGGATTTGTAGCTGATTATAATAATAAAGAAGTGTTAGAAGCTCTACTTAGCTATGCTAAAGAAGTAGCAAAAGATGAAAAGTCGTATGCTATCAAAATAGATCCCGATGTCGAAGTAGATAAAGGTGCAGAAGCACTTAAAAATCTACGTGAGCTTGGGTTTAAACATAAAGGTTTTAAAGAAGGACTGTCTAAAGACTATATTCAACCAAGAATGACTATGATTACGCCTATTGACAAAACAGATGATGAATTAGTTCAAAGTTTCGAACGTCGAAATCGTTCAAAAGTAAGACTTGCACTGAAGCGTGGAACTAAAGTAGAACGATCAAATCGCGAGGGGCTTAAAATCTTTGCTAATTTAATGAAGATAACTGGGGAGAGAGATGGTTTTTTAACTCGAGATATTAGTTATTTTGAAAATATATATGATGCACTTCATGAAGACGGTGATGCAGAACTCTTCCTTGTTAAATTAGAGCCTAAGCCAGTATTAGATACGGTTAATCAAGATCTTGAAGCACAATTAGCTGAGAAAGAGAAATTACAATCAAAAAAGCAAGATAAAAAGACACTTAATAAACTTAATGATATTGATAATAAAATTAAGAAAACAAATGAATTAAAATCGGATTTAACAGAACTTGAAAAAAGCGAGCCAGAAGGTATTTACTTGTCAGGAGCGCTCTTAATGTTTGCAGGAAACAAATCTTACTATCTCTATGGCGCTTCCTCGAATGACTATCGTGATTTCTTACCAAACCATCACATGCAATTTGAAATGATGAAATATGCACGTGAGCATGGTGCAACAACCTATGACTTTGGTGGTACAGATAATGATCCTGATAAAGATTCAGAACATTATGGGTTGTGGGCTTTTAAACGAGTTTGGGGTACATATTTAAGTGGAAAAATTGGAGAATTTGATTATGTATTAAATCAACCGCTATATCATTTAGTTGAGAAAGTGAAACCTCGTTTAACGAAAGCTAAAATTAAAATATCACGTAAACTTAAAGGTAAATAACTACTACATTCAGATCTGAACGCTTCTATAGATAAATTGAGAGCGTTCAGATTTTTTATAAGAAAGGAAAAAATGAATGATTAAAAAATTATTACAATTTTCGTTAGGTAATAAATTCGCTATTTTTTTGATGGTAGTTTTAATTATATTAGGTGGCGTTTATTCAAGCGCCAAATTAAAACTTGAATTATTACCAGATGTTGAAAATCCAGTTATTTCAGTTCAAACTACAATGTCTGGAGCAACACCCCAGTCAACACAAGATGAAATAAGTAGCAAGATTGATAATCAAGTACGCTCGTTGGCCTACGTAAATAGTGTACAGACTGAATCTATACCTAATGCTTCTATAGTAACTGTAGAATACGATAATGGTACAGATATGGATAAAGCTGAAGAACAATTAAAAAAAGAAATCGACAAAATTAAGTTTAAAGATGGCGTTGGTGAACCCGAATTAACAAGGAACTCTATGGATGCTTTTCCAATTGTGGCATATTCTTTTACGAGTAATAATCAAAAGTTAAAAGACGTTACTAAAAAGTTAAATCAACAGCTCGTACCAAAATTACAAACCATTGATGGTGTACAAAATGCACAATTAAACGGTCAAACTAATCGTGAAGTATCGTTAAAGTTTAAACAAAAAAATTTAGATGAAAAAGGTTTAACTGCAAATGATGTTGAGAACTATATAAAAACGGCTACACGTGAAACGCCATTAGGACTTTTCCAATTTAATAAGAGTAATAAATCTATTGTTGTTGATGGTCAATTTAAATCTGTAGACGCTTTTAAAAATCTTAAAATCCCTTTATCTATTTCTGGACAAGCTGCACAAAATGATAGCGATTCCGACAGTGATAGTCTAATGCCAAGTGATAATACTCGCTCGACTAATAGTTCAACTCATATGGCACAGAAAGGCCAAATGCCATCTGTACCACTTAAAGATTTAGCAGATATTAGTGTCGGTGATGAACGTACTTCTATATCCAAGACAAATGGAAAAGATGCTGTTAACTTACAAATTATGAAATCACAAGATGCTAATACTGTGCAAGTTGCGAGAGAAGTTCAGAAAAAAGTAGATGAATTTGTACGTAATGAGAGTGGAATGAAATCTATTAAAACAATGGATACTGCTAAACCTATTGAAGACTCTCTTTATACTATGGTTGAAAAGGCCGCTCTCGGTACGATTGTTGCTATTATCGTTATTCTTCTGTTTTTAAGAAATATAAGAACTACAGCTATTTCAATTGTATCTATACCAATGTCAATATTAATTGCGCTCATAGCATTAAAATTAAGCAACGTATCATTAAATATTCTTACTTTAGGTGCATTAACGGTTGCAATCGGGCGAGTTATAGATGATTCTATAGTTGTCGTTGAGAATATATTTAGAAGATTATCTGATCCGAATGAGAAGCTCAAAGGTGAAAATTTAATTATAAGCGCTACTAGAGAAGTATTTAAACCTATTATGTCATCGACCCTTGTTACTATAGTAGTGTTTTTACCACTAGTGTTTGTGTCAGGTTCAGTAGGCGAAATGTTTAGACCATTTGCGCTAGCCATTACTTTTAGTTTATTAGCTTCACTACTTGTTTCGATTACCCTAGTGCCTTCTTTAGGTGCAACATTTTTTAAAAATGGCGTTAAAAATAGGGAACAAAAAGAAGGTCTAGGAACAGTTGGGAGAGCCTATAGAAGCGCTTTGAATTGGTCACTTAATCATAAATGGATTGTGCTTATAGTTAGTATTTTTATTTTAGTTGGAAGTGTGGTCATAGGCGCAAGAAATCTAGGAACGAGTTATATTTCAACTGGAGATAATAAATTTTTAGCTCTAACATATACTCCAAAACCTGGAGAAACACAGAAATCTGTGACACAACATGCTGAAAAAGTACAAAATTATTTAGATAAAAAAGATAAAGTAGAAACTGTTCAATATTCTATAGGTGGTCCTACACCACAAGATCCTACCGGTAGTACCAACAGCATGGCAATTATGATTAAATATCAATCTGACACGCCTAATTTTGATGAAGAGCCTGATAAAGTACTTAAACATATCGAGACATTTAAACAACCTGGAGAATGGAAAAATCAAGATTTAGGAACAGGAGCAGGTAATAATTCTGTTGAAGTAACTGTCAAAGGACCTAATACAAGTGCAATGAAAGATACAGTCAACCGTGTAGAGAAAATGATGACTGATATTAAAGGCATAACGAATGTTAAATCTGATTTATCACAGACGTATGACCAATATGAAATAAAAGTTGACCAAAATAAAGCTGCAGATAATGGTATTTCTGCTGCACAACTTGCGATGAATCTTAATGAAAACTTACCTGAGAAAACAATTTCTACAGTTAATGAAAAGGGTAAATCTATAGATGTAAAGGTCAAACAAAATAAGCAAACAGATTGGTCTTCTCAAAAAATTAAAAACATTAAACTAAATAAGCCTACGGGCGGTACGATTAAACTTAGTGAAATAGCATCTCTTAAAAAATCATATACACCAAGTAAACTGACTCAAGAAGATGGCGATTATGCTACGACTGTTACAGGTAAAGTGACTGATAAAGATGTGGGTGGTAAATCTCAACAAGTTATGGCTAAAGTGAAAGACCTTGAGAAACCTAGTCATATTAAAATTAATGTCGGCGGTGCAACTGATGACATTGATAAGGCTATTTCTCAGCTTGCTATGGCGATGATAGCAGCAATTATCATTGTTTATTTAATTTTAGTTATTACATTTAGAGGTGGTCTGGCACCATTTACAATCTTGTTCTCATTACCATTTACGGTTATCGGTGTAGTACTTGCACTCATCATTACCGGAGAAACTATTTCAGTTCCAAGTTTAATAGGTATGCTTATGTTAATTGGTATCGTTGTTACGAATGCTATAGTATTAATCGATCGTGTTATTAACAATGAAAAACAAGGTATGCCGATGAAACAGGCATTGATAGAAGCGGGTGGTACACGGATAAGACCTATATTAATGACAGCAATTGCAACAATAGGTGCACTAGTGCCGTTGTTATTTGGTCATGACAGTTCAATATTAATTTCAAAAGGTATGGCTGCAACAGTAATAGGTGGATTAATTTCTTCAACGCTACTCACACTCTTTGTAGTACCGGTTATATACGAAATTTTATTCACTTTAAAAAATAAAATTACTAAAAAGTTTAATATGTAAAAAAACGACTTAGGTAAGATGATTATACTTACCTAAGTCGTTTTTATTTTTTAATATAGTATAAAAATTAAAATAATAAATATAACAAATAATAAAAGTGATAAGATATTCAAGATACTAACACCTTTTTTATCATCTTTTAATTCTTTAAAACCAGTCACTTCAACATTACCAACTAAAAGCAATAAAACGACAAATACCCACCAATTTTCTTTAGGGAATTGTAACGTTGTCAAAGCAACTACAAATAGTAACAATATGCCCATAACAATTCTCAAGATTCGAGTTATGACAGAATGCATTTTAAAAATACTAATGTACGAAACAATTAAGTATAAAACAGGCAATAAAATAAGATAAAGTTTCATAAAGAGCCACCCTTTCTATTACGAATAATATATTAGCACGATAAAAATCATATGACTAGAATACGAGTAGAGATTAATTGGTTGTCGTAGCTTCATAAGTTGCTTTGCAAACCAAAATTTAAAAATTCTAGATATACGTGTTTATTAAATCAGTTATTGATTGTCAATATGATAACAATGTTTAAAACATTGATTTTTAGATTCTAATGTCATCTACAATTGGCAAAAAATTTTAATAAATTTTGTAGTTTAAATTTATACTTATGGGTTAAACAATCAACGTGCTAAATTTTAAGATTGTTGATTTAATTTTGAACGTATATAGGAGATTTCTTGTTCAATATTTTCAAGTTGTTTAAGTAGAGGGTCAATATCTTGATGAAGCGACTCACGTTTTTCTAAATCGTTTTGTAATCGTGTATAATCATATTTAAGTTCTGATAACTTTGAATTCAAGTCCATCGTATCATTCTCCTCTTCAAAGGGTTAATAGTAGTAATTTTTACATTTAATAAAGATTATATCACGAAATACGATACTTCTAAATAAGTGGGACACGATATCAAAGTACTCATTTGTATAAACTAGAAAGAAGGAATCAATGTGACTGAACAATTTGTCATAATTATATTATTAATAGCACTTGGTTATTTTCTTAAACGTATGAATTACTTGAAAGCAACTGATAGTCAAGTACTTTCAACTTTAGTGTTAAATGTTACATTACCTTCACTCGTTATAGTTAACTTAAATAGTGCAAAATTAGATGTATCTTTTTCAATATTACCTATAATGATGATTATTTACGGTATAGTAGCTAAAATTATTGTAATTTGGTTCTTTAGAAAATATGATAACCATATGCGTGGTTCTGTTGGTATGATGACTGGATCTATGAATATTGGTTTGTTTGCTTATCCGTTGGTTGAAGCGATATGGCCATCTAAAGGTATGATATATTTCGGAATGGTTGATATTGGTGGGGCCATTATCATGTTTGGTATTACTTATTTTGTAGGAAGTTATTTTAGCGAAGGTAGTGACCAATTTAACTTCAAATTTTTAGGAAAAAAATTAGTTCAATCAGTCCCATTAGTAACCTATATGATTATGTTTGGATTGAACATGTCTCATATTCATATATGGCAACCAGCTATTGATTTCTTTAGTGTATTATCAAAGGCGAATATGCCTTTATCCATGATATTATTAGGTGTAATGCTTAATTTTAGTATTGAGAGAGAATACCTCCCTGTAACAATTAAATATCTTTGTTTACATTACGGGTTAGGTATGTTAGCTGGAACACTAGTTCACTTTTTATTACCTGTATCTGATGATATGATTAAAACAACCTTGCTTATAACGTGGTTATTACCAGTAGGAGTAGCAATCATACCATATTCGATTCAATTCAAATATAAGACATTACCATTTGTTGGAATGGTAACTAATTTAACCATTATTATTAGCATTATCATTTTGTATATTTATCAAGCTGTATTTGTATAAAAATTGATTGCATAATCAATATACTTATTTATATAACTAAAAAAGCTATGAAGAAATGTATCATTGTAGATATCTTCATAGCTTTTTTATTATAGTTTGTCACTTATATTCAGTCGATGACTGATACTTTTTAAGACTACTATTCATTACTAATTTATGACATTTTATTTCTAGTTAAAATTGAAAAATGCTACTTAACCTTTACCACCCATAAATGCTGGATAGTTCATCATGCCACCATCAACGTACAATGTTGTACCGTGTATATAACTTGCAAGATCTGAAGATAGGAATAGTACTGCATTAGCTACATCTTGAGCATTTCCAATTTCACGTGCAGGTATCATTTTTATTGTTTCTTCACGCGTCGTTGGGTCAGAAAATTTTTCTTCAGTGTGTTCAGTAACAATTGCCCCAGGAGATATATTATTAATACGAATACCGTATTGGGCATATTCCATTGACATTGTTTCCATCATTAATTTTAAGCCACCTTTACTTGCGGCATAGTGTACATAATTAGGCCATGGAATAGTGTCATGAACACTCGAAATGTTAATAATAGTACCTTTCTTGTTTTCCTTTAAAAATTGATTGATGGCTTCTCTTGAACCCACAAAGGCGCCAGTTAAGTTTATGTCAATAACTTTTTGCCAGTCGTCAATCGACATTTCATGAGTTGGGATTGAATTTTCGAATCCAGCATTATTAATTATAATGTCTAAAGTTCCAAAGTGATTAATTGTTGTTTCAATCATTCGTTTAATATCTTCTTCAATTGAAACATCACCTTGAACCACCAATGTTTGACCACCAAATTTAGCAACAGTTTGTTTAATTTCCTCAATTTCATCATGATGTCGATCAGAACGGTAATTTATAACAACCTTGGCCTTAGCTTTACCAAAATTTTCCGCAATAGATTTGCCAATTCCAGTGGCAGCTCCAGTAATAAGAACCACTTTATTTTCTAATTCTTCAAACACTATGTTACCTCCCTAAAGTTTAAAATTCTATTTTAAGTTGCCTAAAATGATTGAAGCTATAACTATAACGATAATACCTGACCAAATACCAATCATTTGGCGACGATCTTTTTTCTCCCCTAGAATAAAGATACCCCCTAAAGTTGAAACAATAACAAGCAGTTGTGATAATGAGAAACTAGTTGCTACACCAACTTTAGGTTGTGAATAGAACATAAATAAGTTACCGATACCCCAGATAACACCTGGTATAAGATTTAGAGCAGTAGATTTAATTGAAGTATTATGGTTCATTGAAAGGATTAATCCTCCAATTGCCATACCAATTGATTGGAAGAAGAGAGCATCTGTACCACTTACTCCAAAAATATCTCCAAGAACGACATAACCTACGTAACCGATTGTTGATAGAAGTAATATTCCCATTGCTTTTTTAAATTCTGGGTTATCGGATTTGCCTTCGCTTTTGGCTTTAAGTGATGTTAAAGAAATACCTACAACCAATAAGATCATTGCTATAAGTCCCATCACTACTTGAACAATCGTGCTCCATTCACCTAAGAAAATAGCGCTAAATAGAGTGGTACCGACAAGTTGCATACCCGTTGAAATAGGCATCGTTTTAGATACACCTATTAAATGCACTGATTTTAATTGATTACCTTGACCAAAAGCCCATAGAGCTCCTGATACTAAACCGACAATAATTACTGTAAGGTTATCAAACGCTGCGTGTCCAGTAGCAAGTAGAGAAAATCCGATAAAAAGTGTACCTAAAGTTGTACCTCGAATCTGATTATATGGTCCACCACCTACAAAAACATTTATAATGACTACACTACCCCAAAACAGGGCTGGTAAAAGTGCTATCAAAAAATCTACAATTTGCACTTATTACTCACTCTCCTAAGAACAAAATTAAGTGTCCCAATTACACTCGAAATCATTCTATAGTAATTAAAAAAAGAAGTAAAAAACAACACCTTAAAAGTGTTGAAATTTTTAGTAAGTAAATATTCGTATTAAGTGATAATGTGTTTTTGAACTATATGATTGAACAAGATATGTATATATAACTATCTTAATTAATTTTATATATAGTAATTTACAAAAAGATACATGTTACAATGTATGTAATTCTATAACATGATGTATTTTATAAATGTGAAAGGAAAATTAAAATGAAATCTTTAATCTTAGCTGAAAAACCATCTGTCGGAAGAGATATCGCTAATGCTTTGAATCTTCAACAAAAAAGTAATGGTTATATAGAAGGGAAACAGTATATAGTAACTTGGGCATTGGGGCATCTTGTGACAAATGCAACGCCTGAACAATATAACCCTTCATATAAAGAATGGAATTTAGAAGACTTACCTATCATTCCTAAGAAAATGAAAACAGTAGTGATTAGTAAAACAAATAGACAATTTAAAATTGTAAAATCTTTAATTTTAGATAAAAATGTTAAAGAAATTATTATAGCAACAGATGCTGGACGAGAAGGTGAACTAGTAGCTCGTCTTATTTTAGATAAAGTAGGTAATAAAAAACCAATCAAGCGTTTGTGGATTAGTTCGGTTACAAAAAAAGCCATACAAGAAGGATTTAAACAGTTAAAAAATGGAAACGCGTATCAAAATTTATATGAAGCAGCACTTGCACGAAGTGAAGCAGATTGGATAGTAGGGATTAATGCAACACGTGCACTAACGACAAAATATGATGCACAATTATCATTAGGTCGTGTACAAACTCCAACAATACAAATAGTTAAATCAAGACAAGATGAGATTAACTATTTTAAACCAGAAAAATATTACACGTTATCCATTAATGTTGATGGTTACGATTTAAACCTTAAGCAACAAAAGCGATATAAAGATAAAAAAGAATTAGAATTGATTGAACATAAAATTAAACATCAAGAAGGAAAGATATTAGAAGTTAAAGGAAAAAATAAGAAATCTTACGCGCAACCTTTATTTAATTTAACAGATTTACAACAAGAGGCATATAAACGTTACAAGATGGGGCCAAAGGAGACACTAAATACATTACAACATTTATATGAGAGACATAAGTTAGTAACCTATCCCCGTACAGATTCTAATTATTTAACAGATGATATGGTCGATACAATTCAAGAACGGTTAAGAGCAATTTTAGCTACAGATTATAAATCTCATGTTCGAGATTTAATTTCTGAGTCCTTTTCTTCTAAAATGCATATTTTTAATAATCAAAAAGTTTCAGATCATCATGCGATTATTCCCACAGAGGTTAGACCATCTATTGAACAATTGAGTCAACGAGAGTTTAAAATTTATATGCTAATCGCAGAAAGATTTTTAGAAAATTTAATGAATCCTTATTTATATGAAGTTTTAACAATCCATGCACAACTGAAAGATTACAATTTTGTTTTAAAAGAGATAATACCTAAACAATTAGGATATAAAGCTTTAAAAGATCAAACCTCTTCGCATACTTTAACGCATTCTTTTAAAGAAGGTCAGTTATTTAAAGTACATCGTATTGAGATTCATGAACATGAAACAAAGGCACCGGAATATTTTAACGAAGGTTCATTACTTAAAGCCATGGAGAATCCACAAAATCATATTGATTTGAATGATAAAAAGTATGCAAAAACACTCAAACATTCGGGGGGGATTGGAACTGTAGCAACTAGGGCTGATATTATAGAAAAGTTATTTAACATGAATGCTTTAGAGTCGCGAGATGGCAAAATTAAAGTTACATCAAAAGGAAAACAAATTTTAGAATTGTCTCCAAGTGAATTAACCTCACCTATACTAACAGCCCAATGGGAAGAAAAATTAATGCTTATCGAAAAGGGGAAATATAATTCTCAGAAATTCATACAGGAAATGAAAAACTTTACATTTAAAGTAGTAAATAAAATTAAAAGCAGTGAGCAAAAATATAAACATGATAATTTAACAACAACCGAGTGCCCAACATGTGGTAAGTTTATGATAAAAGTCAAAACTAAAAATGGACAGATGCTTGTATGTCAAGATCCCAAATGTAAAACTAAGAAAAATATTCAACGCAAGACTAATGCACGTTGCCCTAATTGTAAGAAAAAAATGACTTTATTCGGTAAAGGGAAAGAAGCTGTTTATAGATGTGTATGTGGCCACACAGAAACTCAATCACAAATGGACAAAAGAATGAGAGATAAAACGAATGGTAAAGTTTCACGTAAAGAAATGAAAAAATATATAAATAAAAAAGAAGAAATCGACAATAATCCATTCAAAGATGCTCTGAAAAATCTCAAATTGTAGATAAATATCGAACTTCTTTGTGACTTTCAACTAAAAAGTTCGTTTTTGGTATTGTTTTTTAAGAAATTTGATATTAAACTATTAAAGTATTTCAAATAAAGGAGCATTCATTGTGAAAAAGTACTTCCAGTTCGATAAGCATGGGACAAGTTATAAAAATGAAATTTTAGGTGGAATTACGACCTTTCTATCAATGGCATATATTCTAGCTGTAAACCCGCAAATTTTAAGTTTAGCTGGTGTAAAAGGTGCAACAAGTGATATGAAGATGGATCAAGGTGCCATCTTTGTAGCGACAGCTTTAGCAGCGTTTGTTGGATCATTATTTATGGGATTAATTGCTAAATATCCAATTGCTTTAGCACCTGGTATGGGGTTAAATGCATTTTTTGCTTTTACAGTAGTATTAACTATGGGAATTCCTTGGCAAGTAGGATTAACAGGTGTTCTATTCTCTGGTATATTTTTTGCATTACTTACTGTTACTGGTTTAAGAGAAGTTATTATCAATGCTATCCCTCATCAAATGAAGCTAGCTGTTTCGGCAGGGATTGGTTTATTTATCACATTTGTGGGGTTACAAAGTTCAGGGATAATAATTAAAAGTGATTCAACTTTAGTAAAATTAGGACATTTGACTGAAGCACCAGTACTTTTAGCGATTTTCGGAATCATTGTTACGGTCATTTTATATGCTATGAAAATTCCTGGTTCAATTTTTATAGGAATGATTGTAACTGCCGTAGCGGGTATGCTAACTGGTCAAATTCATCCACCATCAGGAATAATTGGAGAAGTTCCAAGTATCAAGCCAACCTTTGGTGCGGCATTTGAATCATTTAAAGATCCTGGTCAACTGTTTACTATTCAATTCCTAATTGTTATTTTAACATTCTTGTTCATTGATTTCTTTGATACAGCTGGTACGTTAGTAGCTGTTGCCACGCAAGCAGGATTGATGAAAGATAACAAATTACCGAGAGCTGGAAGAGCGTTATTCTCTGACTCTTTAGCAACTATTGTAGGTTCTGTGTTTGGTACAACTACCACAACATCATATATTGAGTCTACTTCTGGCGTAGCTGTAGGGGCTAGAACAGGATTTGCAAGTATAGTCACGGGTATTTGTTTCTTATTAGCATTATTCTTTAGTCCGTTAATAGAAGTTGTAACAAGTGCAGTAACTACACCTGCTTTAGTTGTAGTAGGTGTATTGATGGCGGCTAATTTTGCTGATATAAATTGGAAGCAATTTGAAGTTGCAGTACCAGCTTTTATTACAATCATTATGATGCCATTGTCTTATTCTATTGCCACTGGTATTGCATGTGGATTTATTTTTTATCCAATAACAATGATTATCACTAAAAAGTATAAAGAAGTTCATCCAATTATGTACTTTTTAATGGCTTTGTTTATATTATATTTTATATTCGTTCATAAATAATAAAAAGGAGTTGAAACGTTGAAGTTTCAGCTCCTTTTTGTATAATAGTATGAATTTTAATCATTATCTCCTTTAATTCGTTTTTTATATTGAGTATAAACGACCCTTGCATTTTTATTAGGGATATAAGTGGGTGCAGCTAAGACAATAAATACGAAGAAAATCATTAAGAAGAATAAAATCCAATGAATTACCATACCTATAACTGGTAAGAACGCAACGAAGGATCCTATTAATCCTAAGAAAGGAATGACAAACATAGGTTTAATTGAGTTCTGTGAATCCACTAATAATATAATGATGAGCACAAGATATAGAAGAGCGTTAAACAACAATGGTTGCCATCCAAAACTTAGAATTACACTGCCACCTAGAAATGGAATACCATAGAAAAATTCACAGACAATAAGAAAGACTCCTATGATTGCCAAAGATATTTTCACTCCATTTTTCATTTTATCACTCCCATTCAACTACTATTATATATAATAATTGAGAATAATAATATTGATTTGATTTAGAATGTTTAACATTAGAAAATAAAAAGTAAAAAAATTTCTCTAAAATGGTTGAACAACATCATCATTTAAAGTACAATTATCAAGTATGTGTTAGACAGTTATATATAAGATTACTGGAAAACCTTGAATTATCAATGTTTTTCATGTATTATATTTAATGTTGGACTTTATGAAAAGCGATGAAGCGAAAGGTTACTGACACACCCGGCCGCTTTGCCATGGCGTTGTGTGAGATAGTTTTCGTGGAGAAGTCTATCACTTAAATGTAGACGAATAAGGAGGGAAAATTATGGCAAAACAAAAAATCAGAATCAGATTAAAAGCTTATGATCATCGTGTGATTGATCAATCAGCAGAAAAAATTGTTGAAACTGCAAAACGTTCTGGTGCAGATGTTTCTGGACCAATTCCATTACCAACAGAAAAATCAGTTTATACAATTATTCGTGCTGTGCATAAGGACAAAGATTCTCGTGAACAATTCGAACAACGTACTCATAAACGTTTAATCGACATTGTTAATCCAACACCTAAAACGGTAGATGCTCTAATGGGCTTAAACTTACCATCAGGTGTAGACATCGAAATTAAATTATAATAGAACAATATAGGAGGTGGACTTTCGATGACCAAAGGAATCTTAGGAAGAAAAATTGGGATGACACAAGTTTTCGGTGAAAATGGTGAATTAATCCCTGTAACAGTTGTAGAAGCTAGTCAAAACGTTGTATTACAAAAGAAAACTGAAGAAGTTGATGGTTATAATGCTATCCAAGTAGGTTTTGAAGATAAACAAGCATATAAGAAAGGTTCTAAATCTAATAAATATGCTAATAAACCAGCTGAAGGTCATGCTAAAAAAGCTGACACAGCACCTAAGCGCTTCATTCGTGAATTCCGCAACGTTAACGTTGACGAATACGAAGTAGGTCAAGAAGTCTCAGTTGATACATTCGAAACTGGTGACATCATTGATGTTACAGGCGTTTCAAAAGGTAAAGGTTTCCAAGGTGCTATTAAACGTCATGGACAAGGTCGTGGACCAATGGCTCACGGTTCTCATTTCCATAGAGCGCCAGGCTCTGTAGGTATGGCATCAGACGCTTCAAAAGTGTTTAAAGGACAAAAAATGCCAGGACGTATGGGTGGAAACACTGTTACTGTTCAAAACTTAGAAGTCGTTCAAGTTGACACTGAAAATAGTGTGATTTTAGTAAAAGGCAATGTACCTGGACCTAAAAAAGGTTTAGTAGAAATCACAACTTCAATAAAAAAAGGTAATAAATAATTAAGAAGCGAAAGGAGGAAATTGCATAATGGCTAATTATGATGTTTTAAAAGTAGACGGATCAAAATCAGGTTCAGTTGAATTAAACGATGCAGTATTTGCTATCGAACCTAATAATAGCGTTCTATTTGAAGCTATTAACTTACAACGTGCGTCATTACGCCAAGGTACTCACGCTGTTAAGAATCGTTCAGCAGTACGTGGTGGTGGACGTAAACCATGGAGACAAAAAGGTACAGGTCGTGCACGTCAAGGTACAATCCGTGCTCCACAATGGCGTGGTGGTGGTGTAGTATTCGGACCAACACCAAGAAGCTATGCATATAAAATGCCAAAGAAAATGCGTCGTTTAGCATTACGTTCTGCATTATCTTTTAAAGTTCAAGAAAATAGCTTTACAATTGTAGATACTTTTGGTTTTGAAGCACCAAAAACAAAAGAATTCAAAAATGTATTAACTACTCTTGAACAACCTAAGAAAGTATTAGTTGTAACAGAAAACGAAGATGTAAATGTTGAATTATCAGCACGTAACATTCCTGGTGTTCAAGTTACAACTGCTCAAGGATTAAATGTACTTGATCTAACAAGCGCTGACAGTGTAATCATTACAGAAGCAGCTGCGAAAAAAGTTGAGGAGGTGCTCGCATAATGGAAGCAAGAGATGTTCTTAAGCGCCCCGTAATCACTGAAAAATCTTCTGAAGCTATGGCAGAAGATAAATACACTTTCGATGTAGATACTCGTGCAAATAAAACACAAGTTAAAATTGCTGTTGAAGAAATCTTCGACGTTAAAGTTGATAGTGTAAATATTATCAACTACAAACCTAAGAAAAAACGTATGGGCCGTTACCAAGGCTATACAAACAAAAGAAGAAAAGCGATTGTTAAACTAAAAGAGGGTTCAATCGATTTATTTAACTAAAAAATTACCAATAAGGAGGTAAGCGACAATGGCTCTTAAAAAATATAAGCCAATTACAAATGGTCGTCGTAATATGACTACTTTAGATTTCGCTGAAATCACAAAAACAACACCTGAAAAGTCATTATTACAACCGCTACCGAAAAGAGCGGGACGCAATAACCAAGGTAAATTGACTGTTCGCCATCATGGTGGTGGACACAAACGTCAATACCGTGTTATCGATTTTAAACGTAACAAAGATGGAATCATTGCTAAAGTTGATTCAATTCAATATGATCCAAACCGTTCAGCAAACATTGCATTGCTAGTTTATGCTGATGGTGAAAAAAGATATATCATCGCACCTAAAGGATTACAAGTAGGTCAAACTGTCGAAAGTGGTGCTGAGGCAGATATCAAAGTTGGTAATGCTTTACCATTACAAAATATTCCAGTTGGGACAGTAATTCATAACATCGAGTTAAAACCTGGTAAAGGTGGACAACTTGCTCGTTCTGCTGGTGCTAGCTCTCAAGTATTAGGTAAAGAAGGTAAATATGTATTAATCAGATTAAGATCTGGTGAAGTACGTATGATTTTATCTACATGTCGTGCAACAATTGGTCAAGTTGGCAACTTACAACATGAATTAGTAAATGTTGGTAAAGCAGGACGCTCTAGATGGAAAGGCGTTCGCCCAACTGTACGTGGTTCTGTAATGAACCCTAATGATCACCCACACGGTGGTGGTGAAGGTCGTGCTCCAATCGGTAGACCATCTCCAATGTCACCATGGGGTAAACCTACGCTTGGTAAGAAAACTCGTCGTGGTAAAAAATCTTCTGACAAACTTATCGTTCGTGGACGTAAGAAAAAATAATATTAAAAACTTATTTGGGTGTGCGGCGTAAAGCTGCACGCACACAATAAGAAGGGAGGCGCCCAAATGGCTCGTAGTATTAAAAAAGGACCTTTCGTCGATGATCACTTAATGAAAAAAGTAGAAGCTCAAGACGGAAGTGAAAAGAAACAAGTGATTAAAACATGGTCTCGTCGTTCTACAATTTTCCCAAATTTCATTGGCCATACTTTTGCAGTATACGATGGACGTAAACATGTACCTGTATATGTCACTGAAGATATGGTAGGTCACAAATTAGGTGAATTTGCTCCTACACGTACTTTTAAAGGACATGCAGCAGACGACAAGAAAACAAGAAGATAATTTTAATAAGTAGAGGAGGAAATCCTGATGGAAGCAAAAGCGGTTGCTAGAACAATAAGAATCGCACCTCGTAAAGTAAGACTTGTTCTTGATTTAATCAGAGGTAAAAATGCTGGAGAAGCTATTGCTATTTTAAAATTAACTAATAAAGCTTCATCACCAGTAATCGAAAAAGTATTAATGTCCGCTTTGGCAAATGCTGAGCACAACTATGATATGAATACAGATGAATTAGTTGTAAAAGAAGCATATGCTAATGAAGGACCAACTTTAAAACGTTTCCGCCCACGTGCACAAGGACGTGCAAGTGCAATTAATAAACGTACAAGCCACATTACAATCGTCGTAAGTGACGGTAAAGAAGAAGCTAAAGAAGCTTAATAACTTTCTAAGGAGGGAATACTGTGGGTCAAAAAATTAATCCAATCGGACTTCGTGTCGGTGTTATCCGTGATTGGGAAGCAAAATGGTATGCTGAAAAAGACTTTGCTTCACTTTTACATGAAGACTTAAAAATCCGTAAATTTATTGATAATGAATTAAAAGAAGCGTCAGTTTCTCACGTAGATATTGAACGTGCAGCAAATCGCATCAATATTGCTATCCATACTGGTAAGCCAGGAATGGTTATTGGTAAAGGCGGTTCAGAAATTGAAAAACTTCGTAACAAATTAAATACCTTAACTGATAAAAAAGTACACATCAACGTAATTGAAATTAAGAAAATTGATATTGATGCACGTTTAGTTGCAGAAAATATTGCACGTCAATTAGAAAATCGTGCTTCATTCCGTCGTGTACAAAAACAAGCTATTACAAGAGCTATGAAAAATGGTGCTAAAGGTATCAAAACTCAAGTATCAGGTCGTTTAGGCGGAGCTGACATCGCTCGTGCTGAACAATACTCAGAAGGAACTGTTCCACTTCATACATTACGTGCTGACATTGATTATGCACACGCTGAAGCCGATACAACATATGGTAAATTAGGCGTTAAAGTATGGATATATCGTGGAGAAGTTCTTCCTACTAAGAACACTAGTGAAGGAGGAAAATAAAAATGTTACTACCAAAACGTGTAAAATATCGTCGTCAGCATCGTCCAAAAACAACTGGTCGTTCTAAAGGCGGTAACTACGTAACATTTGGTGAGTATGGATTACAAGCTACAACTACATCTTGGATCACATCTCGTCAAATCGAATCAGCTCGTATTGCAATGACACGTTACATGAAACGTGGCGGGAAAGTTTGGATTAAAATCTTCCCTCATACACCATATACTAAAAAACCTTTAGAAGTACGTATGGGTGCTGGTAAAGGTGCGGTTGAAGGCTGGATAGCAGTTGTTAAACCTGGTAGAATTTTATTCGAAGTAGCTGGTGTACCTGAAGAAGTTGCTCGTGAAGCATTACGTTTAGCAAGTCACAAACTTCCAGTAAAATCTAAGTTTGTAAAACGTGAAGAATTGGGTGGTGAAACAAATGAAAGCTAAGGAAATTAGAGACTTAACCACTTCAGAAATCGAAGAACAAATCAAATCTTCAAAAGAAGAGCTTTTTAACCTACGCTTTCAGTTAGCTACAGGTCAATTAGAAGAAACGGCACGTATTCGCACAGTAAGAAAAACGATTGCACGTCTAAAAACTGTTGCTCGTGAAAGAGAAATTGAACAAAGCAAGGCTAATCAATAATAATTGAAAGAGGAGGTTACGAAAGTGAGCGAAAGAAACGATCGTAAAGTTTATGTAGGTAGAGTTGTTTCAGATAAAATGGACAAAACAGTCACTGTTCTAGTGGAAACTTACAAAACGCACAAATTATACGGCAAACGAGTAAAATACTCTAAAAAATATAAAACTCATGATGAAAACAATTCAGCTAAATTAGGAGACATTGTTAAAATTCAAGAAACTCGTCCTTTATCAGCAACAAAACGTTTTCGTTTAGTAGAAATTGTTGAAGAGTCAGTAATTATTTAATCAAGATTAGAGATAAGGGAGGTTTAACGAATGATCCAACAAGAAACACGCTTAAAAGTAGCAGACAATTCTGGTGCTCGTGAAGTTCTTACAATTAAAGTATTAGGTGGATCTGGTCGCAAAACAGCGAACATTGGTGATATTATTGTATGTACTGTTAAAAATGCAACACCAGGTGGCGTTGTCAAAAAAGGTGACGTTGTAAAAGCTGTTGTAGTTCGTACAAAATCAGGTGTTCGTCGTGAAGACGGTTCATATATTAAATTTGACGAAAATGCATGTGTTATCATCCGTGATGACAAAGGCCCACGTGGTACTCGTATCTTTGGTCCTGTTGCTCGTGAATTACGTGAAGGAAACTTCATGAAAATTGTATCACTAGCTCCAGAAGTACTATAATACCAATCAAATAAATTCACATAATTTAAGGAGGTGCCCACATGCATATCAAAAAAGGTGACAACGTAAAAGTTATCGCAGGTAAAGACAAAGGTAAAGAAGGTAAAGTAGTAGCTACTGAACCAAAAAAAGGCCGTGTCGTTGTGGAAGGTGTTAACGTTATAAAAAAACACCAAAAACCAACTCAATTAAACCCTGAAGGTGGAATTTTAGAAACAGAGGCAGCAATCCATGTTTCTAACGTACAATTATTAGATCCTAAAACAAATGAACCTACACGTGTAGGATATAAAACAGTTGATGGTAAAAAAGTTCGTATCGCTAAAAAATCAGGCGAAGAAATTAAAGCTAATAATTAATAACTAGTTGAAAGGAGGATCCACTTTGAACCGTTTAAAAGAAAAATTTAATACAGAAGTTACTGAAAACTTAGTGAAAAAATTCAATTATAGTTCAGTGATGGAAGTACCAAAAATTGAGAAAATCGTTGTGAATATGGGTGTAGGTGACGCAGTTCAAAATTCTAAAGTTTTAGACAATGCTGTTGAAGAGTTAGAATTAATTACTGGTCAAAAACCATTAGTAACAAAAGCTAAAAAATCAGTTGCAACATTCCGTTTACGTGAAGGTATGCCAATCGGTGCGAAAGTCACTCTTCGCGGAGAAAGAATGTATGAATTCTTAGACAAACTCATTGCAGTTTCATTACCACGTGTACGTGACTTCCAAGGTGTTTCTAAAACAGCTTTTGATGGTCGTGGAAATTACACACTTGGTGTTAAAGAACAATTAATTTTCCCAGAAATTGACTACGATAAAGTAACAAAAGTTAGAGGAATGGATATTGTTATCGTAACAACTGCTAACACTGACGAGGAAGCTCGTGAATTGTTAACAAACTTCGGTATGCCATTTCGCAAATAATCTCTAAAAGGAGGCTAATAAAGTGGCTAAAACTTCAATGGTTGCTAAGCAACAAAAAAAACAAAAATTCGCTGTACGTGAATATACTCGTTGTGAACGCTGTGGTCGTCCACATTCTGTGTATCGTAAATTTAAATTATGCCGTATTTGTTTCCGTGAATTAGCTTACAAAGGTCAGATTCCTGGCGTACGTAAAGCTAGCTGGTAATAATAAGAGTCTGAAAGGAGGCAACAATCAATGACAATGACAGATCCAATCGCAGATATGCTTACTCGTGTAAGAAACGCTAACATGGTTCGCCACGAGAAATTAGAATTACCTGCGTCTAATATTAAAAAAGAAATTGCTGAAATCTTAAAGAGTGAAGGTTTCATTAAAAATGTTGAATATGTAGAAGACGATAAACAAGGTGTTATTCGTTTATTCTTGAAATATGGTCAAAACAATGAACGTGTTATCACAGGTTTAAAACGTATTTCTAAACCAGGTTTACGTGTTTACGCTAAAGCAAATGAAGTGCCAAAAGTATTAAATGGCTTAGGTATTGCATTAGTTTCAACTTCTGAAGGTGTTATCACTGATAAAGAAGCAAGAAAACGTAATGTTGGTGGAGAAATTATCGCATACGTTTGGTAATAAATAATAAGGAGGTGCCATAACATGAGTCGTGTTGGTAAGAAAATTATTGACATTCCTAGTGACGTAACAGTAACTTTTGACGGAAGTCATGTCACTGTAAAAGGTCCAAAAGGTGAATTAGAAAGAACTTTAAATGAAAGAATGACATTTAAACAAGAAGAAAACACTGTTGAAGTTGTAAGACCATCTGATTCTAAAGAAGACAGAACAGATCATGGTACAACTCGTGCTTTATTAAATAATATGGTACTAGGTGTTTCTCAAGGTTACGAAAAAACACTTGAGCTTGTTGGTGTAGGTTACCGTGCACAAATGCAAGGTAAAGATTTAGTACTTAATGTTGGATACTCTCACCCAGTTGAAATTAAAGCAGAAGAAGGCATTACTTTTGCTGTTGAGAAAAATACAACTGTTAAAGTATCTGGTGTTTCTAAAGAACAAGTTGGTGCGATTGCTTCTAACATTCGTTCTGTAAGACCTCCAGAACCTTATAAAGGTAAAGGTATTCGCTACCAAGGTGAATATGTACGCCGTAAAGAAGGTAAAACTGGTAAATAATAGATAACACTCTAAAGAAAGGAGTATTGAAATGATCAGTAAAATTGATAAAAACAAAGTACGTTTGAAAAGACATGCTCGTGTTCGTACTAAATTATCAGGTACAGCTGAAAAGCCACGTTTAAATGTGTATCGTTCAAACAAACACATCTATGCACAAATTATTGATGACGTTAAAGGCGTAACACTTGCTCAAGCATCATCACAAGATAAAGATATTGCAAACACATCAGCTTCAAAAGTTGACTTAGCAACTACTGTTGGTCAAGAAATTGCTAAAAAAGCTAACGATAAAGGTATTAAAGAAATCGTCTTCGATCGCGGAGGATATTTATACCACGGACGTGTTAAAGCTTTAGCTGATGCTGCAAGAGAAAATGGATTAGAATTTTAATTAAAGGAGGGACACATTCATGGCTCGTAGAGAAGAAGAAACTAAAGAATTTGAAGAACGCGTTGTTACGATTAACCGTGTTGCTAAAGTTGTAAAAGGTGGTCGTCGTTTCCGTTTCACTGCATTAGTGGTTGTTGGAGATAAAAATGGTCGTGTAGGTTTCGGTACTGGTAAAGCGCAAGAGGTACCAGAAGCTATCAAAAAAGCTGTTGAAGCAGCTAAAAAAGATTTAGTAGTTGTTCCACGTGTAGAAGGTACGACTCCTCATACTATAACTGGTCAATATGGGTCAGGTAGCGTATTTATGAAACCAGCTGCACCTGGTACAGGAGTTATCGCTGGTGGACCAGTTCGTGCCGTATTAGAGTTAGCAGGAATTACTGATATCTTAAGTAAATCTTTAGGATCAAATACTCCTATTAATATGGTTCGTGCGACTATCAACGGTTTACAAAACTTAAAAAATGCAGAAGATGTTGCTAAATTACGTGGCAAATCTGTAGAAGAATTATACAATTAAGGAGGGAAAATAAGTTATGGCTAAATTACAAATTACCCTCACTCGTAGTGTTATTGGTCGTCCTGAAACACAACGTAAAACTGTTGAAGCTTTAGGTCTTAAAAAGACTAATAGTTCAGTAGTTGTTGAAGATAACCCTGCAATTCGTGGGCAAATCAACAAAGTTAAGCATTTATTAACAATTGAAGAAGAAAAATAATTAAGGAGGTGCCGAAATGAAATTACATGAGTTAAAAGCAGCTGAAGGATCACGTCGTGTACGTAACCGTGTAGGTCGTGGTGCTGCAACTGGTAACGGTAAAACAAGTGGCCGTGGTCAAAAAGGTCAAAAAGCACGTTCAGGTGGTAAAGTAAGACCAGGATTTGAAGGTGGACAATTACCTTTATTCCGTCGTTTGCCTAAACGTGGTTTCACTAACATTAACCGTAAAGAATATGCTATTGTTAACTTAGACCAACTCAATAAATTTGAAGATGGTACTGAAGTTACTCCAGCTTTATTAGTAGAATCTGGTGTTGTTAAGAATGAAAAATCTGGTATCAAAGTACTAGGTAACGGTTCACTAGACAAGAAATTAACAGTGAAAGCTCATAAATTCTCAGCTTCAGCAGCAGAAGCTATTGATGCAAAAGGTGGAGCACACGAGGTGATCTAATGTTTCAAACGTTTGTACGTTTCTTTACAACTAAAGAAGTACGAAACAAGATTTTCTTCACTCTAGCAATGTTAGTTATTTTTAAAATAGGAACGTATATTCCTGCTCCAGGAGTTAATCCTGAAGCCTTTAATCATCCACAGGGATCTCAAGGTGCCACTGAGTTATTAAATACTTTTGGTGGCGGTGCCTTGAAACGTTTCTCAATATTTGCGATGGGAATCATGCCTTATATCACTGCATCCATCGTCATGCAATTACTGCAAATGGATATTGTTCCTAAATTTACAGAGTGGGCAAAACAAGGTGAAATGGGTAGAAGAAAAATTAATAACGTAACTCGTTATTTTGCTATAATTTTAGCTTTTATCCAATCTATAGGTATGGCTTTCCAATTTAATAACTATCTCAAAGGACAACTTATTATAGAAAAGTCTGTTATGAGTTATTTATTAATTGCAGTTGTATTAACAGCGGGAACAGCTTTCTTAATTTGGCTTGGTGACCAAATCACACAGTTTGGTGTTGGTAACGGTATTTCTCTTATCATCTTTGCAGGTATATTATCAACTTTACCTTCGAGTCTAGAACAATTTGCACAATCAGTGTTTGTAGGTCAAGACGATACTTCACTTGCTTGGCTGAAAATACTAGGATTGATTGTAGCCTTGATTTTACTAACAGTAGGCGCAATATTTGTTCTTGAAGCTAAACGTAAAATACCTATTCAATATGCAAAGAAACAATCTGCTCAACGATTAGGTTCACAAGCAACTTATCTACCTTTGAAAGTTAACTCTGCCGGTGTTATTCCAGTTATCTTTGCGATGGCGTTTTTCTTGTTACCAAGAACATTGACTTTATTCTTCCCGAAAGCAGAATGGGCACAGAATATTGCTGATACTGCCAACCCATCAAGTAATATTGGAATGATTATTTATGTAGTTTTAATTATTGCATTTGCATATTTTTATGCTTTTGTACAAGTTAATCCTGAAAAAATGGCAGATAACCTTAAAAAGCAAGGTAGTTATGTCCCAGGAATTAGACCTGGTGAACAAACAAAAAAATATATTACTAAAGTACTTTATAGATTGACTTTTGTTGGTTCAATTTTCTTAGCAGCTATAGCTATTTTACCTATAATTGCGACTAAATTTATGGGCTTACCACAATCAATTCAAATTGGTGGTACGAGTCTTTTGATCGTTATTGGTGTAGCTATTGAAACTATGAAAACTTTAGAAGCACAAGTCACTCAAAAAGAATATAAAGGCTTTGGTGGTAGATAATTTGTAGGAGGGCATTTATGAATATCATTTTAATGGGCTTACCTGGTGCAGGTAAAGGGACTCAGGCGAGTGAAATTGTTAAGAAATTCCCAATACCACATATTTCTACTGGTGACATGTTCAGAAAAGCGATTAAAGATGAAACAGATTTAGGAAAAGAAGCTAAATCATATATGGATCGTGGAGAATTAGTTCCTGATGAAGTTACTGTAGGTATCGTTAAAGAAAGAATTTCTGAAGACGATGCAAAAAAAGGATTCTTGTTAGATGGATTCCCAAGAACTATAGATCAAGCTGAGTCATTAAGTCAAATTATGTCTGAGCTTGATAGAGAAATTGATGCTGTCATTAATATCGAAGTTCCTGAGGAAGAATTAATGAATCGTCTTACAGGTCGTCGTATCTGTGAGAAATGTGGTACAACATATCATCTTGTATTTAATCCTCCAAAGGTTGATGGTATATGTGATATCGATGGTGGAAAGTTATATCAACGTGAAGATGACAATCCAGAAACAGTATCTAATCGTTTGAGCGTTAATGTTAAACAATCTAAGCCTATTTTAGAATATTACAACAACAAAGGTGTCTTGAAAAACATTGATGGTTCAAAAGATATTGACGAAGTAACCAACGATGTCATTGATATCTTAGATCATTTATAATAGATCAACACTATACGATCTATGTTTCAGTGAGTATTAGAGTAAATTTAACAGAATGAGTGACAAATAACGATATTTAATTCCCGTATTTTTGTTGAACTTATATTAAACCATCACGAATAGATTCGTATCGTTAAGTTGTCTATTGACGATTACCTTACTATTGCAAAAAGGGGGAAGTTAATCAATGGCTAAACAAGATGTAATTGAATTAGAAGGTACAGTACTAGATACTTTACCAAACGCAATGTTTAAAGTAGAATTAGAAAATGGTCATGAGATTTTAGCTCACGTAAGTGGTAAAATCAGAATGAATTACATTCGTATTCTACCTGGCGACAAAGTAACTGTTGAGATGTCTCCGTATGATTTATCGCGCGGTAGAATTACTTATCGTTATAAATAATCGTCACTCCATAATATAGGGAGGTATAAAAATGAAAGTAAGACCATCAGTAAAACCAATATGCGAAAAATGCAAAGTCATTAAACGTAAAGGTAAAGTAATGGTAATTTGTGATAATCCAAAACACAAACAAAGACAAGGTTAATAAAAGAGAGGTGTAAATTAATATGGCACGTATTGCAGGAGTGGATATTCCACGTGAAAAACGCATTGTTATCTCATTAACATACGTATATGGTATTGGTACTTCAACTGCTAATAAAATTGTAGAAGAAGCTAACGTATCAGCAGATACTCGCGTTAAAGATTTAACTGACGATGAATTAGGTCGTATCCGTGAAGTTGTAGATGGCTACAAAGTAGAAGGTGACTTACGCCGTGAACAAAACTTAAACATTAAACGTTTAATGGAAATTTCATCATACCGCGGAATTCGTCATCGTCGTGGCTTACCAGTTCGTGGACAAAAAACTAAAAACAATGCTCGTACACGTAAAGGTCCAGTTAAAACAGTAGCTAATAAGAAAAAATAATAGGTAAAGGAGGCAAAATTTAATGGCACGTAAACAAGTATCTCGTAAACGTAGAGTGAAAAAGAATATTGAAAATGGTGTAGCTCACATCCGTTCAACATTCAATAATACTATCGTAACTATCACTGATGAATTCGGTAATGCATTATCTTGGTCATCAGCTGGTGCATTAGGATTCAAAGGATCTAAAAAATCAACTCCATTTGCAGCTCAAATGGCTTCAGAAACAGCTTCTAAAACTGCTATGGAACATGGTTTGAAAACAGTAGAAGTAACAGTAAAAGGACCTGGTCCAGGCCGTGAATCTGCTATCCGTGCACTACAATCTGCAGGTTTAGAAGTAACTGCAATCAGAGACGTTACTCCAGTACCACACAACGGTTGTCGTCCACCAAAACGTCGTCGCGTATAATTTTTAAATGTATTGTTACAAGTCACTGAGCAAACAGTTTAAATCTAGTCGACGTATTTAAGGAGGATATTTGTAAATGATAGAAATTGAAAAACCTAGAATTGAGACAATTGAAGTTAGTGAAGATGCTAAATTCGGTAAATTCGTTGTTGAACCACTTGAACGTGGCTATGGTACTACACTAGGAAACTCCTTACGTCGTATCCTACTATCTTCATTACCAGGTGCAGCCGTTAAGTACATCGAGATTGAAGGAGTTTTACACGAATTTTCAGCAGTAGATAATGTAGTAGAAGATGTTTCAACAATCATTATGAACATTAAAAAACTTGCATTAAAAATTTACTCTGAAGAAGATAAAACTTTAGAAATTGATGTTAAAGATGAAGGCGAAGTAACTGCAAGTGACATTACTCACGACAGTGATGTTGAGATTTTAAATCCAGAGCTTAAAATCGCAACAGTGTCTAAAGGTGGACATCTTAAAGTGCGTCTTGTTGCTAATAAGGGTAGAGGTTACGCATTAGCTGAACAAAATAATACTAGTGATTTACCAATTGGTGTAATTCCTGTTGATTCACTATATTCACCTGTTGAACGTGTAAACTATACAGTTGAAAATACACGCGTAGGTCAAAGTAGTGATTTTGATAAATTAACTTTAGATGTTTGGACAAATGGTTCAATCACACCACAAGAGTCAGTATCATTAGCAGCTAAAATAATGACTGAACACTTGAATATCTTTGTAAGTCTAACTGATGAGGCTCAAAACGCTGAAATCATGATTGAAAAAGAAGAAGATCAAAAAGAAAAAGTACTTGAAATGTCTATTGAAGAATTAGACTTATCTGTACGTTCTTATAACTGCTTAAAACGCGCAGGAATCAATTCTGTACAAGAGTTAGCTGATAAATCTGAAGCTGACATGATGAAAGTGCGTAATTTAGGTCGTAAATCTCTAGAAGAAGTAAAATATAAATTAGAAGATTTAGGATTAGGATTAAGAAAAGAAGATTGATAAAGGAGGTTAACTCATGGGTTACAGAAAATTAGGTCGTACTTCTGATCAACGTAAAGCAATGTTACGTGACTTAGCAACTTCATTAATCGTTAGTGAACGTATCGAGACAACTGAAGCTCGTGCTAAAGAAGTTCGTAGTGTAGTAGAGAAATTGATCACACTTGGTAAAAAAGGTGATTTAGCATCTCGTCGTAATGCTGCTAAAACTTTACGTAATGTTGAAATTTTAAATGAAGATGACTCTACACAAACTGCTCTTCAAAAATTATTTGGTGAAATCGCTGAACGTTATAGTGAACGTCAAGGTGGTTACACTCGTATTCTTAAAGTAGGCCCTCGTCGTGGTGACGGCGCTGAATCAGTAATTATTGAATTAGTTTAATCTAATTTTAAGACACAAGTTATAACTTAGTTGTCTAACCTTAATAAATACACATTTACTACTTATATATAAAGCAAATGAGTGCAACGATAATGTTTGCCACATACAAATATTGTCTAGCTCAGAGTACCCCATCCAACTAAATAATTATTTAAGCGTGAACTCAACATTTGATGGGGTGCGCGCTTTTTTATTTAAGCTATAGTTAATAACACTATAGCTTTTTTTATAATTCATATTACAAATGATTAAATTATACATATCTGATATACAGTCAATTTGAATTATTGTAGAATGTTTAGTGATATAAAAATATTAGGAGTGGTTGATGTGAATGGGTCAAATCCTATCATTGAATTTAAAGATGTATCATTTCAATATCAAAGTGACGCTGCTTTCACATTAAATCGCGTTTCATTCTCAATACCAGCTGGACAATGGACTTCTATTGTAGGTCACAATGGTTCAGGAAAATCTACTATTGCTAAACTTATGGTAGGTATAGAAGAACCAAGTGAAGGACAAATTCTATTTCAAAATCTACCAGTAGACTCTCAAAATAAGCGAGAAGTGAGGAAACATATCGGAATTGTTTTTCAAAACCCCGATAATCAATTTGTAGGTTCTATAGTTAAATTTGATGTTGCTTTTGGTCTTGAAAACCAACTTGTTCCTTATAAAGAAATGGTATCTAAAGTTAATCAAGTATTAACTGAAGTAGATATGATAAATAAAGCCGATGATGAACCCCATTCACTTTCAGGAGGGCAGAAACAACGTGTTGCCATTGCTGGGGTACTTGCACTTAATCCTGATGTGCTGATTTTAGATGAAGCGACAACGATGCTAGATCCTCATGGAAAGTCATCTTTACTTAACCTTGTAAATGAAGTTAAAGTAAATAATCATGTTACAATTATTTCAATCACTCATGATTTAGATGAAGCAATGCATGCTGATCAAATCATTGTATTGAATAAAGGAACTGTTTTTAAACAAGGAACACCTCAAGATATTTTTAAGTGCGAAGATGCACTAATATCGGTTGGATTGGACTTACCATTTCCTTTGAAAATGAATCGACTTTTAGGTTTTGATTCAACTTATGTAACTTATGAAGGGTTGATTAAAAAATTATGAGTATACAATTTAATCAAGTGAGTTATATTTATCAACAAGGGACACCTTATGAATTTGAAGCTATTAAAAACGTTTCACTAACTCTTGAACAGGGCAAGTATTATGCAATTATTGGTCAAACTGGAAGCGGGAAATCCACTCTGATTCAACATTTGAATGCTTTATTAAAGCCCACTACAGGTTCAGTCAACATTAATGGTTTAGAAGTTACAAATAAAACTAAAGACAAGCACTTACGTCACATAAGAAAAGAAGTAGGTATAGTATTTCAATTTCCAGAATCCCAATTATTTGAAGATAGTGTTGAAAAAGAAATTGAGTTTGGACCTAAAAATTTTAATATGAACCTAAAAAATGTTAAAGATAAAGCATTTCAACTTCTTCTTGAATTAGGCTTTTCAAGAAATGTGATGTCATCCTCTCCATTTCAAATGTCGGGAGGACAAATGAGAAAAATAGCCATTGTTTCCATTTTGGCTATGGATCCACAAGTAATTATTCTAGATGAACCGACTGCTGGGTTAGACCCGAATAGTAAACACCAAGTCATGTCTTTAATAAAGAAAATACAAATAGAAGAAAATAAAACGATTATTCTTGTTTCACATGATATGGATGATGTAGCACGTTATTCCGATGAAGTTGTAGTAATGAATAAAGGGACGATCGTAGAAAAATCAAATCCTAGAAATTTATTTAATCAAAAAACGCAATTATTAAAGTGGCATATAGAGTTGCCTAAAGTAGTGAAATTACAGAAAGATATCGAAAAAAAATATAATATGTTATTTCCAAAGCTTGCCACGAATGAAGAAGAGTTTGTGAAGTTGTATAAGGAGTGGCATCATGAAAAATAAATTAATCATTGGACGATATCTTCCTATGCAATCAATTATTCATCAGCTTGATCCTAGAGCTAAGTTAATATTTGTCTTTTTCTTTATTCTTTTAATTTTTTTCTGTCATTCACTAGGTACATATGCATGGTTGTTTCTTTTTATAATATTATTTATTAAGTTAGCACGTATTCCTTTTTGGTTTTTAATTAAAGGATTAACACCTATCTTCTTCTTCTTGGTTTTCACTTTTTTTATGCATGTGTTATTTACTAATGGAGGTATCGTATTATTTCAATGGAAATTTATCACTATTGAATCAAATGGTGTTATGGAAGGAATTTATATATCACTAAGATTGATTTTTATAGTTATGATTGCAACAATCATGACACTTTCGACTAGTCCGATTGATTTAACAGATGCTTTTGAAAAATTATTTGCACCTCTTAAAGTGATTAAAGTACCAGTGCATCAATTAAGTATGATGATGTCTATTGCTCTAAGGTTTATACCAACGTTAATGGACGAATTAGAAAAAATTATACTTGCTCAAAAATCTAGAGGATCAGAAATAAGTTCAGGAAGTTTAATAACACGAATTAGAGCTTTTATACCCATCATGATTCCATTATTTATTTCAGCCTTTCAAAGAGCAGAAGAACTAGCTATAGCAATGGAAGTCAGAGGTTATGATATAAACATCAAACGAACAAGCTATAGGTTATTACATTGGCAATATAAAGACACATTAACAGTCTTACTTTTAATACCTATCGCTACTATATTATTTATTTTAAAATTTTCAGGAGTGTAAATATTGCGTATATTAGTTGAAATTGCTTATCAAGGTAACCAATTTTTAGGTTTTCAAATTCAGCAACAAGGACGAACTGTTCAACAACAATTTGAAAAGATTCTTAAACGAATGCATAAACATCATGTACGAATTCATCCCTCAAGCAGAACAGACAGGGGTGTGCATGCGTATCAGCAATTCTTTCATTTCGATACCGAATTGAATATTGATAACAAACAATGGCAATATGCGATGAATCGAGCTTTACCAGATGATATTTACGTTAAAAATGTACGAAATGTCGACGAGTATTTTCATTGTCGTTATGACTGCGTAGGCAAACGCTATCGTTACAAAGTTTATCAAGGTAATCATCGAAATCCTTTTAAGAGTGGTACTGAAACTTTTGTTTATGAAACATTAGACTATGATAAAATGAACAAAGCTGCTCAAGAATTTATAGGTACACATGATTTTACCGGTTTTTGTTCACAGAAAACAGAAGTTGAAAGCAAAGTAAGAACACTCTATCAGAGTGAAATTGTTGCTACTAAAAAGGGATTTGATTATGTCGTAACAGGTTCTGGATTTCTTTATAATATGGTCCGTGTATTGGTAGCTTTCTTAATTGAAGTAGGAAAAGGAAAGCGTGAACCTAATGACGTCCCTAAGCTCTTAGAGGACAAAAATAGAAATAATGTGCCTCTCACAGCTCCACCTGACGGATTATATTTAGAAAAGATTTATTTAAGCCCAGAAGAATTGATACAAGAATATGGGAAAGATATAAAAATACACTACAAAAAATCGTTGGAAAAACACTAATTGTCATTGACAAAAGTACTGTGAAATTATATGATTATTAACGGTATTGTTTTATATCACCCCACGATAAGCCCCGGAAACTTATTGTGTTACAAGATATATAAGCAAAGCAGAACAACAGTTAATGAAATAAATGAAATCTTACGCTTTTAAATCGTAACAATAATGATAGTTGTTAGTGCAATAAACATAGGTTCGAATGTGATTTATTCGTACTGCAATTAATGAACGAAGCATTTATTTTTAGGAGGACAATTATTATGCGTCAAACATTTATGGCAAATGAATCAAACATTGAGCGCAAATGGTATGTTATTGATGCTGAAGGCCAAACATTAGGTCGTTTATCATCAGAAGTAGCTGCTATATTACGCGGTAAAAATAAAGTAACTTATACACCACATGTTGATACTGGTGATTATGTAATTATCATTAATGCATCTAAAATTGAATTCACTGGTAACAAAGAACAAGACAAAATGTACCACCGTCATTCAAATCACCCAGGCGGTTTAAAATCAATCTCTGCTGGTGAATTAAAAAGAACAAATCCTGAACGTTTATTAGAAACTTCAATTAAAGGTATGTTACCAAGTACACGCTTAGGTGAAAAACAAGGTAAAAAATTATTTGTATATGGTGGCGCTGAACATCCACACGCTGCACAACAACCAGAAAACTACGAGTTACGTGGTTAATTAGAAGGAGGAAATTACATTGGCACAAGTTGAATATAAAGGCACAGGCCGTCGTAAAAACTCAGTAGCACGTGTACGTTTAGTACCTGGCGAAGGTAACATTACTGTTAACGAACGTGATGTACGTGACTACTTACCATTCGAATCATTAATTTTAGACTTAAATCAACCATTTGATGTTACAGAAACTAAAGGTAACTATGATGTTTTAGTTAACGTACACGGTGGCGGATTTACTGGACAAGCTCAAGCAATCCGACATGGAATTGCACGTGCTTTATTAGAAGCAGATCCTGAATACAGAGGTTCTTTAAAACGCGCTGGATTACTTACTCGTGACCCACGTATGAAAGAACGTAAAAAACCAGGTCTTAAAAAAGCACGTCGTTCACCACAATTCTCAAAACGTTAATTTTTGGCGAACAACATTTACACTTCCCGTTTATTGGGAAGTGTTTTTTTTATAATTTAAGACTGAGACAATTAGATGCCCCAGTCTTTATTGTTATGTAGGATTTAGATTATTCAATTAAAAAGCACTTTATTCAAGTTTTTTCAATACTATGCTATGCCCTAAAATTAAGAAAGTTTCATCAAGAAATTCTATGGATTTGACGTGTTTGATTTTGGAGCATGAGTAGTGGATTTTGAACTTAATTTGACTTCTATGTTACTTAACTATTACTATTTACAATTTCTTCTATAACACTAGTCATATCATCGTGTATAACTAAGCTAGCTGTATGATCATATGGAGTTGCATCTCTATTAATGATAACTAGGTTGTCACCTTTAAATTCTGATACAAAACCAGCAGCAGGTTGTACAACAAGTGATGAACCTAATACGATGAGCGTATCTGCATGTTGAATTTTATCTAATGCCTTGAAGACTGTTTTTTGATTTAACATCTCGCCGTATAAAACAATATCGGGTCTGATGACGTTACCACATTTTTCACAATATTTGAGATGATGTGTCATGACATATGATTTTGAGTACTCCTCATAACAGTTAATACAATAAAAGCGATTAAGTGTACCATGTAGCTCATCAATATTGTGACTACCTGCATCTTCGTGTAAACCATCTATATTTTGAGTGATGACGCCAAGTGATTTTTGCTGATTTTCCAGTTGTGCAATCCATTGATGAACAATATTAGGTTTTTTATCGGCAATTAAAAGTCTTTCATGATAAAAGTTTATAAAACTTTCTTTATTATCATGTAAATGATCAATGCTAAGCAAATACTCTGGAGACTGTCCATCTTTTGATATTTCATCATACAAGCCACCCATTGAGCGAAAATCTGGAATTCCGCTTGCAACTGAAACACCAGCTCCTGTAAAGAAAACAATTTGATTAGAGTTGTTTACGATATCTTTTAACTGTTGAATATCTGGTTTTTTCATTTGTTTTCACCTCATTATCATAGATATTATGTAAGTACTTATTTATTATCAACTACAATATAATTTAATATTAAAGAATTCATGTTATGATTTAAAGTAATGATTGAAGGTATTTCTAACTTTTTAATGAAAATCAGTAGTATTTTTGAAAATCAAAATAATCATATAAAAAGTAAAAGTTGATATTGAAAGCTACAATATAAATTTTAAATTCGTAAGATAGTAAATGATAAACTTCTAAAATAATGAATCTGTTTCAATATTATGATATATAGTAATTATAGGAAGTGAATAAATCAATGAACAAATATGATAGGTTAGATGAAATCACAAAATTAGTAAATAAACGAGGTTCTGTAAGAACAAATGAAATCGTCGAAGATCTAAATGTGTCAGATATGACTGTGCGCCGTGATCTCGCAGAGCTTGAAGAAAAAGGTGTTCTCACTAAAATACATGGTGGTGCTCGTAGTAATTCAGCTTTCCAATATAAAGAAATGTCTCATCAAGAAAAACATACACGTTTTATTGAAGAAAAACGATTTATAGCAAAGAATGCAGTAGATTTAATTGAAGATGGAGATACTATTTTCTTAGGTCCTGGTACTACAGTTCAAAAATTAGCTGAAGAAATAAATCATTATTCATTAACAATTATTACTAATTGTTTACCAGTATTTAATATATTAATAAAAAAACAAACGTTACATTTCAGAGTCTATTTATTAGGTGGGGAAATGCGTGATTTAACTGAAGCATTTGTAGGTGAGATGACAAATCAGTTATTAAGTCAACTAAGATTTAGTAAAATGTTTTTTAGTAGTAATGGTGTTAAAGATGGTCTAGCTATGACATCCTCAATAGAAGAGGCTTATACGCAACAAATTGCACTTAGTCATTCGTTGGAAAAATATTTACTGATTGACTCTTCAAAAATTGGTAAGGATGATTTTTCATCATTTTGTGAGCTTCGTGAACTCAATGCAGTTTTAACAGATAATAATGACTTGGAAAAGAAAGAAAAAATAGAATCATATGTTGAGGTTATTAGCTAAAGTCTTTAACATATTGTCTTTAAAGTGAATATAAATATATTTAAGCATCATAATAATGTCAATTAAACATTATTATTAAGCAATAAAATCAGATGATAAGAATTTTAAAATTAAATAAGTAGTTTAAGTAGAAGTAGCAATAAAGTTTTTTAAATTTATTGCTACTTTTTTGTTTAAATAAACATTTTGCATAGAGAAAAACAGCAATTTCTTTTTAAATCAACATATATCAAACAAAAATACGTGACAATTGTTTGTTATATGTTGATTATTTGTTTAAATATGTTTATAATTTAGGTGTAAAGATTTGAAAGCGCTTTTTCAAAAACACATGTGTTTAATCACCTTAATTCAAAAAAGGAGACTTATTATGACGATTATTATTGGTTCAGATGTAGATGGCAAACGCTTAAAAGAATTAATTAAAGATTATTTGGAAGACAACGATTATGATGTTTTAGATGTTACAGAAGGAAAAGATCTAGACTTTGTTGATTCAACAGTCTCTGTAGCTAAAGAAGTTCAAAAGTCCGACGACAATCTAGGTATTGCTATAGATGCCTATGGTGCAGGTAGTTTTATTGTAGCAACTAAAATTAAGGGAATGATTGCGGCTGAGGTTTCAGATGAGCGTTCAGCTTACATGACACGTAGCCATAATAATGCACGCATGATTACTATGGGAGCTGAAATTGTTGGAGATACGCTTGCTAAGAATGTCGCAAAAGAATTTGTCAATGGTCATTACGATGGTGGACGTCATCAAATCCGCGTAGATATGTTAAATAAAATGTGTTAATAGGAGGAATAAAAATGAAAATTGCAATAGGTTGCGATCATATTGTTACTGATACAAAAATGGAAGTTTCACAACACTTAAAATCACAGGGACATGAAGTGATAGATGTTGGAACTTATGATTTCACACGTACACATTATCCGATTTATGGAAAAAAGGTAGGAGAAAAAGTTGCGAGTGGTGAAGCAGATTTAGGTGTATGTATTTGTGGTACTGGTGTAGGAATTAGTAATGCTGCAAACAAAGTACCAGGTGTTAGAACTGCTTTAGTTAGAGATATGACATCAGCGCTTTATTCTAAAGAAGAGTTAAACGCCAATGTTGTAAGTTTTGGCGGTAAAGTAGCAGGTGAATTATTTATTTTCGACATCGTTGATGCATTCATTGAGGCAGAGTACAAACCTACTGAAGAAAATAAAAAATTAATTGCTAAAATCAATCATTTAGAAGCACATAACAATGACCAAGCTGATCCACATTTCTTCGACGAGTTCTTAGAAAAATGGAATAAAGGTGAATATCACGATTAAGGAAGATGTCCAATGATTTTAACATTAACTTTAAATCCCTCAGTTGATATATCTTATCCTTTAGATCAGTTTAATTTAGATACTGTTAATAGGGTATCTCAAACAAGCAAAACAGCAGGCGGTAAAGGATTAAATGTTACTAGAGTATTGTCTGAATTTGGTGAAGACGTAATAGCAAGTGGTTTTTTAGGTGGAGCATTAGGTCAATATATTGAAGAACAAATAGAAACTACTCGTATTAAACAAGCATTTTTCAAAATCAAAGGCGAAACACGAAATTGTATTGCAATACTACATGAAGGACAACAAACTGAAATCCTTGAAAAGGGTCCCACGATTGAACTTAAGGAATCAGAGGAATTCAAGTCACATCTATTAAAACTTTTCAAAGAAACTGATGTGGCTGTTATGTCTGGTAGTCTGCCCAAAGGACTTAATACTGATTATTATGCGGATATTGTGAGATTAGCAAAAGAACAAGGAATTTTGACCATTTTAGATAGCTCTGGTCAATCACTTGAGGAAGTTCTTATTAGTAATGTGAAACCTACAGTAATTAAACCCAATATAGATGAATTATCACAACTTTTAAATTACAAAGTAACCAATGATATTAAAGAATTGAAAGCGGCAGTAAGTCAGCCAATATTTAATGATATTGAATGGATTATTGTTTCATTGGGCAGTGAAGGTGCTTTTGCAAAACATAATCAAAAATTTTATAAGGTGAATATTCCCAACATTAAAGTAGTTAATCCTGTTGGGTCAGGAGATTCTACTGTAGCAGGTATTGCTTCTGGACTCATTCATCAACAAACCGATGAAGAGTTATTAAAAAAAGCAAATGCATTCGGAATGCTAAATGCAATGGAACAACAAACAGGTCATATTAATACAGATAAATTTGACGAAATATTCAAACAAATAGAAGTTATAGAGGTGTAATTTATGACAAAATCACAACAAAAAGTGTCATCAATTGAGAAATTAAGTAATCAAGAAGGTATTATTTCAGCTTTAGCATTTGATCAACGTGGTGCATTAAAAAGAATGATGGCAGAACATCAATCTGAAACACCAACAGTTGAGCAAATAGAACAATTAAAAGTACTTGTTTCTGAAGAATTAACTCAATATGCGTCTTCAATTTTATTAGATCCAGAATATGGTTTACCAGCATCAGATGCTCGAAATAATGACTGCGGACTATTACTTGCATACGAAAAAACTGGATATGATGTGAATGCGAAAGGTCGTTTGCCAGATTGCTTGGTAGAATGGTCTGCGAAACGTTTGAAAGAGCAAGGGGCCAATGCAGTTAAATTTTTACTTTATTATGATGTAGATGACACAGAAGAAATTAACATACAAAAGAAAGCATATATTGAACGAATTGGTTCAGAATGTGTTGCCGAAGATATTCCTTTCTTCTTGGAAGTTTTAACATATGACGACAATATTCCTGACAATAAAAGTGCAGAATTCGCTAAAGTTAAGCCACGTAAAGTTAATGAAGCAATGAAGTTATTCTCTGAAGATCGTTTTAATGTGGATGTACTTAAAGTTGAAGTACCTGTGAATATGAATTTTGTGGAAGGATTTTCAGAAGGAGAAGTTGTTTATACTAAAGAAGAAGCTGCACAACATTTCCGTGATCAAGATGCAGCTACTCACTTACCATATATTTATTTAAGTGCAGGTGTATCAGCAGAATTGTTCCAAGATACATTAAAATTTGCGCATGATTCTGGTGCGCAATTCAATGGTGTTTTATGTGGACGTGCCACATGGTCAGGAGCAGTTAAGGTATACATTGAAGAAGGAGAGCAAGCTGCCAGAGAATGGTTGCGTACGGTAGGATTTAAGAATATTGATGTTTTGAATACAGTATTGAAAACAACAGCTACATCATGGAAAAACAAATAATGTAAGGGAGGATATTCAAATGAATAGAGATGAGGTACAATTACTCGGATTTGAAATTGTTGCCTATGCTGGGGATGCACGTTCAAAATTATTAGAAGCTTTAAATGCTGCTAAAGATAGTGAATTTGATAAAGCAGAACAACTTGTAGAGGAAGCGAATGAATGTATTGCTAATGCACATAAAGCACAAACCAATCTTCTAGCTCAAGAGGCTAAAGGCGAGGATATCGCATATAGTATCACTATGATTCATGGTCAAGACCATTTAATGACAACATTACTTTTAAAAGATTTAATGAAGCATTTAATTGAATTATACAAAAAAGGGAGCTGACCCCTATGAATAAATTAATAGCATGGATAGAAAAAGGAAAGCCATTCTTTGAAAAAATATCACGAAATATTTATTTAAGAGCGATTCGTGATGGATTTATTGCTGCTATTCCAATTATCTTATTCTCAAGTATATTTATTTTAATTACCTATGTACCAAATGTGTTTGGTTTTACTTGGAGTAAAACTATGGAAGGTATATTGATGAAACCCTATAACTATACAATGGGAATAGTTGGTTTGCTTGTAGCAGGAACCACAGCTAAATCTTTAACTGATTCTTACAATCGAAAACTAGATAAAACGAATCAGATTAACTTTATTTCGACAATGATGGCAGCTATTTGTGGATTTTTATTCTTAGCTGCTGATCCTGTTAAAGATGGTGGATTTTCAAGTGCATTTATGGGAACAAAAGGTTTATTGACAGCCTTTATTTCTGCGTTTATTACCGTGATTGTTTATAATTTCTTTGTCAAAAGAAATATTACCATTAAAATGCCTAAAGAAGTACCACCAAATATATCTCAAGTATTTAAAGATATTTTCCCTTTATCAGCCGTAATTTTAATTTTGTATGCTTTAGACTTACTTTCTAGAGCAATAGTCCACACGAATGTAGCAAATGCAGTATTAAAAGTATTTGAGCCACTATTTACTGCGGCAGATGGTTGGATTGGGGTAACACTCATATTCGGTGCGTTTGCGTTCTTCTGGTTTGTAGGTATTCATGGACCTTCTATTGTTGAACCAGCGATTGCAGCAATTACTTATGCGAACCTTGAAACAAATTTACACTTAATACAAGCTGGAGAACATGCTGATAAAGTAATTACACCGGGTACACAGATGTTCGTAGCAACTATGGGAGGAACCGGTGCAACATTAGTTGTTCCATTTATGTTTATGTGGTTAACAAAATCAAAAAGAAATAAAGCGATAGGTAGAGCATCAGTCGTACCTACATTCTTTGGTGTCAATGAACCCATACTTTTTGGTGCACCACTAGTACTAAATCCGGTATTCTTTATACCTTTTATTTTTGCACCTATAGTAAATATATGGATTTTTAAATTTTTTGTTGATGTTTTAAATATGAATAGTTTTAGTATCTTTTTACCTTGGACTACTCCTGGTCCACTCGGTATTGTTATGGGGACTGGATTTGCATTTTGGTCATTTGTGTTAGCAATATTACTTATTGTTGTTGATGTGATTATTTACTATCCATTCTTAAAAGTATACGATGAACAAGTGCTTGAAGAAGAATTAGGAAATAAAGAAGCAAATAATGAATTAAAAGAAAAAGTATCAGCAAACTTTGATACGAAAAAAGCCGATGCTATTTTAGCAACTGCAGGGGCAAGTGAAGCGGATACTGATGATACATCTTCAGTTGATGAAACAACTTCTACATCCTCTACAGATACTATTAGTGAACAAACAAATGTTTTAGTTTTATGTGCAGGTGGAGGTACAAGTGGTTTACTAGCTAATGCTTTAAATAAAGCTGCTGAAGAGTATGAAGTACCAGTAAAAGCAGCAGCAGGTGGTTATGGTGCACATATGGATATTATGAAAGATTATCAATTAATTATCTTAGCACCACAAGTTGCTTCGAATTTTGAAGATATTAAACAAGATACTGATCGCTTAGGAATTAAATTAGCCAAAACTGAAGGCGCTCAATATATCAAGTTAACAAGAGACGGTGAGGCGGCTTTAGAATTTGTAAAACAACAATTTAACAATTAAAAAGGAGTTTTATATATGACTAAGAAATTACCTGATGACTTTATTTTTGGTGGAGCAACCGCTGCTTATCAAGCAGAAGGAGCTACTCAGACTGATGGTAAAGGGCGTGTCGCTTGGGACACGTATTTAGAGGAGAATTATTGGTACACAGCTGAACCAGCAAGTGATTTTTATAACAGATATCCTGTTGACTTGGAATTAAGTGAACGCTTTGGTGTAAATGGTATACGTATCTCAATTGCTTGGTCTCGTATTTTTCCTAAAGGTTACGGTGAAGTGAATCAAAAAGGTGTCGAGTATTATCATAATCTTTTCAAAGAATGTCATAAACGTCATGTTGAACCTTTTGTAACATTACATCACTTTGACACACCAGAGGTACTTCACAAAGATGGAGATTTCTTAAATCGTAAAACAATAGACTATTTTGTAGATTATGCTGAATTTTGTTTTAAAGAATTTCCAGAAGTTAAGTATTGGACAACATTCAATGAAATTGGGCCGATTGGTGATGGTCAATATTTAGTTGGTAAATTCCCTCCAGGTATCAAATATGACTTTGAAAAAGTATTCCAATCTCATCATAATATGATGGTTGCACACGCACGTGCTGTTAAACTTTTTAAAGATGAAAATTATAAGGGAGAAATAGGTGTTGTCCATGCATTACCTACAAAATATCCATATGATCCATCTAATCCTGAAGATGTGAGAGCAGCCGAACTTGAAGACATTATTCATAATAAATTTATTTTAGATGCAACATACCTTGGTAAGTACTCACGTGAAACGATGGAAGGAGTACAACACATCTTATCTGTGAATGGTGGTCAATTAGAGATTTCTGATGAAGACTACAAAATTTTAGATGAAGCTAAGGATTTAAACGATTTCTTAGGTATTAATTATTATATGAGTGACTGGATGCGTGGTTTTGAAGGCGAATCTGAAATAACACATAATGCCACTGGTGATAAAGGTGGATCTAAGTATCAACTTAAAGGTGTAGGACAACGTGAATTTGATGTTGATGTTCCTAGAACCGATTGGGATTGGATGATTTATCCACAAGGTTTATATGACCAAATTATGCGTGTAGTAAAAGATTATCCGAATTATCATAAGATTTATATTACTGAAAATGGATTAGGATATAAAGATGTATTCGACGAAAAAGAAAAAACAGTACATGACGATGCACGAATTGACTATATTAAACAGCATCTAAGTGTGATAGCAGATGCGATTGCAGATGGTGCCAATGTTAAGGGATACTTCTTATGGTCTCTTATGGATGTATTTTCATGGTCAAATGGTTATGAAAAAAGATACGGTTTATTCTACGTTGATTTTGAAACACAAGAAAGATTCCCTAAGAAAAGTGCATATTGGTACAAAGAACTTGCAGAAAGTAAAGAAATTAAATAAAAGCTAAATATTAACTAGTAAATAAGTCATCTAACTAAGAGCACTTATTAAAGTATTTAAAACAAAAACGATTATTTCCAATGAAAATGATTTGGAAATAATCGTTTTTTAATACGTATATTCATTTTCAAGTAAAGTAGTTTAAAATGAAGTTATGTCTAATTGTGATATATCTTATCGAACCAAGATTATTTTAAAGTAATCCCATAAATCAAATAATTTATTACTAATAATAGTATAATTAATAAATAAACATGAAGAGGGCTAATGATGAAGTCAAAATTCACAATTCTATTATTTACAATCTTTTCTACAACAGTATTAGTTTTGGTTATTATTTATAACAAAACTCAATCCCAATCATACATTTCGACTCACTATTCTAATAATAAAATAAAAACAACAGCAACACTTTTTTTACATGGTTATGGTGGTAGCGAACGCTCAGAAACGTTTATGGTCAAACAAGCGTTAAATAAAAATGTAACCAATGAGGTGATAACCGCTAGAGTGAGTAGTGAAGGAAAAGTATATTTTGATAAAAAATTAAGTGAAGATGCAGCAAACCCTATTGTCAAAGTAGAATTTAAAGATAATAAAAATGGAAATTTTAAAGAAAATGCTTATTGGATTAAAGAAGTTCTATCACAACTAAAAAGTCAATTTGGAATTCAACAATTTAATTTTGTAGGACATTCAATGGGGAACATGTCATTTGCTTTTTACATGAAAAATTATGGGGACGATCGACATTTGCCACAACTTAAAAAGGAAGTTAATATAGCGGGAGTTTATAACGGGATTTTGAATATGAATGAGAACGTGAATGAAATTATCGTTGATAAACAGGGGAAACCAAGTAGAATGAATGCCGCATATCGGCAATTGTTATCACTGCATAAGATTTATTGTGGTAAGGAAATAGAAGTTTTAAATATCTACGGAGATTTAGAAGATGGCTCACATTCAGATGGACGTGTGTCAAATAGCTCTTCTCAATCGCTTCAATATTTACTAAGAGGTAGCACTAAGTCTTATCAAGAAATGAAATTTAAAGGTGCAAAGGCACAACATAGTCAATTACATGAGAATAAAGATGTTGCAAATGAAATCATACAATTCTTATGGGAAACTTAAAAGTAGTAAACAAAACGCACGATTGAATGATAACTTGACTTTCAAGTGAATCAATCGTGCGTCTTTTAGTAATAGTCTAAAATTCATCGCGTGAACAAGATGGAATCAATTCATTCGCAATTAACTCAATTAATTCTATTCTAGCGTCTTCACCAAATACATGAGGTAAGATGATGATTTCATCCACTTTAAATTGTTGATGAAGTAAGGTAAGTTGTTCCGCAACATCATTTGGCATTCCGTATATGATTTTCGATTTCATCTTTTCAAGCTTTTCTAATTCTCGTTGACTATAATGCTTGTTCTGTGCTGTTTCAATCGATGGATAACTCTTAGGTTGATTTAAATAGTTAATACGCATCAACCAAAGTTGAAGCGTATGTAGCAATTGTTTAACTCTAGATAAATTAGAAGCTGTTACCACAAAAGTTGCTAAAATAACATATGGTTTCGCATTATTAATTTCACCATGATAAGCTTTAAAATATTTTCTATAAGTGCTTATAGCTTCATGAAGGTCTGTCTCAGATTGTCCCATTCGTGCAATAACAAAAGGTAGTCCGCGCTGAGCAGCTAATTTTGCGCTTCTATTACTCATACCTAAAATATATAGTTGAGGAAATGAAGTAACCATAGGTGTAGCTAATAATGATTTAAAACGATGGTCTTGAGTTGTATCGTTATTGAAGTATTTAAGCAAATCAGTAATCTGAGTATTGAATGGTAATTTTTCATTTTTGTTTTCATTTAGTGCTGCATTAACATTTTTAAAGCTTGGCGAACGTCCGATAGCCATATCGATACGTTGGGGGTGTCTTGCTGCCATAATTTTAAATTGCTCAGCTACTTTATAAGGACTATAATGTGGTAACATCACACCTCCACTACCAACTCTGATGTGTTGTGTGTGTTCTAAAATCGACATCATTATTATTTCAGGTGCACTCGAAACGACAGAATAAACTTGATGATGTTCTGCAACCCAGTATCGTAAGTACCCAAGTTTCTCAGCGTGTTGGGCTAATTTAATACTATGCTTTAGGGCGTCATTTGGGGTACGCCCTTCGAACAACGGGACATAATCAAGTAAACTTAATCTCATGAACACACATCTCCTCTTCATTTATATTCAGGATACTATAAATATTATTATACAAATGATATGTAATGATTGCGATTGAATTGTTTAGGGTAACACAATAGCATAAACTACTATTATAAGGATGATGATGATATGAATAATGAACAAATAGTATTTAATAAAGTACCAGACGGAATGCCACAAGACGATACATTTAAATATGAAGATATAGATGTTATTGAACCTTCAGAAAATGAATTGCAATTGAAAACATTATATATATCGGTTGATCCATATATGAGAGGACGTATGACAAATGCTGATTCTTATGTAGATCCGTTCAAACAAGGGGAACCGTTCAATGGACATACGGTATCTAAAGTTTTGAAATCCAAGGATAGTAATTTTGATGAAGGTGATATAGTAGTGGGTATGCTACCTTGGAGAAAAATAAATACAGTAAATAGTGAGTATGTTAACAAAGTACCTACTTCTGACGTACCATTACATCTTTATCTTAGTGTGTTGGGGATGCCTGGTCAGACTGCTTATCATGGATTACTTGATATTGGACAACCTAAAGAAGGTGAAACAGTAGTTATTTCAGCAGCTTCAGGTGCAGTTGGTTCAGTTGTGGGCCAAATTGCGAAGCTTAAAGGTTGCAGAGTCGTTGGTATAGCTGGTGGAGATAAAAAAGTGAACTATCTAAAAAATGAACTTCGTTTTGATGCTGGTATCGATTACAAAAAAGATAATTTCCCTGAAGCGTTAAAAGAAGCGGTGCCTAACGGTATAGATGTCTACTTCGAAAATGTAGGTGGATATATTGGCGATGAAGTCTTCAAACATCTCAATACACATGCAAGAATTCCTGTTTGTGGTGCGATTTCATCCTATAATCATCCAGAAAAAGATATTGGACCACGCATTCAGCAAACATTGATTAAAAATCAAGCAATGATGAGAGGTTTCATAGTAGCAGAATTCGCTGATGGTTTTAAAGAAGCGAGCAAACAATTAGCTCAATGGGTTCAAGAGAATAAAATTAAAACACAAGTTTCAGTAGAAGATGGTTTTGATAAAGTGCCGCAAGCCTTTAGAAATCTGCTAACTGGTGATAATTTTGGTAAACAAGTTATTAAAGTGGCAAGTGAATAAAAGCAAAGCATTAATTTACTTGTCGATAAAACGTTTGCACTATAAGTGGTAAATTGAAGTGATATAATAAAATTAAATAATTTTAAAGAGGTGGCACTATGAAAGCGATAGGATTTAAGTCTTCATTCCAATTAGATGAAGGAAATTGTTTTGAGGAATTTAACTTTGATATACCTCATCCATCCGGCCATGAATTATTAGTCAAGGTTCAAAGTATTAGTGTGAATCCTGTTGATACAAAACAGCGTACAATGCCAGTTGACAAAGTGCCACGTGTACTTGGCTTTGATGCTGTTGGTGTGATTGAAAAGATAGGAGATCAAGTGTCAATGTTTCAAGAAGGGGACGTCGTTTTTTATTCAGGTTCTCCTAACCAAAATGGTTCGAATGAAGAATATCAATTAATAGAGGAATATTTAGTAGCTAAAGCACCTACAAATTTGAAAAGTGAACAAGCAGCTAGCCTACCTTTAACTGGGCTAACAGCTTATGAAACGCTTTTCGATGTTTTTGGAATTTCAAAAGAACCATCTGAAAATAAAGGTAAATCATTGTTAATAATTAATGGAGCAGGTGGTGTAGGTAGTATTGCAACACAGATAGCGAAATTTTATGGGTTGAAGGTTATTACAACTGCTTCGAGAGAGGATACTATAAAGTGGTCTGTTAATATGGGTGCTGATGTTGTACTGAATCATAAGAAAGATTTAAGTCAACAATTTAAAGATAATCATATTGAGGGTGTTAACTATATCTTTTGTACATTCGATACAGATATGTATTATGAAATGATGGTTAACTTAGTTAAACCTAGAGGACATATTGCGACAATTGTCGCATTTAATTCGCAACAAGATTTAAATTTATTGAAATCTAAAAGTGTAACATTTACGCATGAATTTATGTTTTCAAGACCATTACACCATACAGATGATGTAATCAAACATCATGAATATCTTAAGGATATAACAGAAAAGGTTGAACAGGGATATTATCAACCAACTACCACGAAAGTTATCGACGGATTAGATGTAGATAGCCTTTATGAAGCGCATCAAATTTTAGAGTCTCATTCTATGATTGGTAAGCTTGTTATCAATCTTAAGTAAAAAACGTCATAAAAATCTTAGTATATGCATGAAAAGGTGATAACATTTAATATCCTAATTCAGTTTGAAGATTTAATATGAAACGTAATCCATACGAGACAAGCGTTTATTTTAACTCAGTGATTAATTATTAATACACTATAAAAGCCTGGATCAATTGATGTTCCAGGCTTTTATATTTGTCATTTGAAAATTATTAATCATTTCAAACAGAGTGTGATAGAACATGTATATTTAATCTTTTGATGTAATGTATTAGTCGATTATAACCATGAATTTTAATTTAACCACTTTTACTTTATTTGAATGATGATATTCTTACTTAAGTCTACTATTTGTATCAATCGTGTTTAAATATGTTTAGTTCCTGCCTGGTGATTAATATCATTTTATATAAGTTAGTGTAATATTTTGTTCTTATACGCAGTCAACATAAAGTCATTACAATATAGCTTATAGTGACTGTATTACCATTTTCATGAATGGTTATTTCAATTATTCGATTCTAATACAAATATCCAATAAAAGAACAACCTAGACGTTATCAGACATATATAACACCAGACAAGAAAAAACATATATTAAAATTTAAAGCTCTATAATGAAATTAAAATTAATTTGCTTAATTCTGGTTTTCAATTAAAAAAATAGGGAATAATGACTGTAAGCTGTACTTCTTTAAATATATTTTAATTAAGATATCAATTTGAATTATTAATGTTTTAAAAAATATTTATAGGGTACCTAATTGATGTATAATCTAAAATTAACTTTTGCTAAGGAGGTGACGTGCGAGGTGAAAAGACTTAAGAATTTTATTCTCGGCTTACTCATTGTGGCTATAGTTGGCTTCCTATTATTTATGTATATAGATGATAGTCGCATTCAAAGTTATCAAGACTACTTCTTACAATTTAATTGGTTCCAACCACTATTGATTGGGCTTGCAGGATTACTTATATTAATCGGACTTATATTAGTACTTAGTATTTTTAAACCTACGCATCGCAAACCTGGACTTTATAAAAACTTTGATGATGGACATATTTACGTATCACGTAAAGCTGTTGAAAAAACAATTTACGATACAATCGCTAAATATGATCAAGTTAGACAACCAAATGTTGTAAGTAAGCTTTATAACAAAAAGAATAAATCATTTATTGACATCAAAGCAGATTTCTTCGTACCAAACCATGTTCAAGTTAAGAGTTTAACAGAGAGTATCCGTGCTGATATCAAAAGTAATGTTGAACACTTTACTGAAATTCCTGTTAGAAAATTAGAAGTTAACGTACGTGATCAGAAAACATCTGGTCCACGTGTATTGTAAGGGAGGGATACCATGGCTGATAATAACAATCAAAACGGACAAGACGCTACTCAACAATTTATAAATATTTTAAAATCGTTTAAATGGCGTATTATTGGATTTTTAGCATTTTTAATTATAGCTATATTATTCCTAACTCTCGGATTCTGGAAGACAATTTTAATTATAGTGTTATGTTTAATAGGAATCGGTATCGGGTATATTAAAGACCGTACACAAGATTTCTTAAACTTCCTAAATAGATGGAGTTAGACTCAGATATTAAGAAGTTTCTAATCAATTAATTTATGAATAAAACTAATTTAAAAATAAAGGAGAATGTATTATGGCAGTAGATAACAATAAAGCTAAACAAGCATATGATAATCAAACAGGTGTTAATGAACAAGAAAGAAAAGAGCAACAACAAGCTCAAAATAATCAACCTCAATTTGAAAACAAATTAACTTTCTCAGATGAAGTAGTTGAAAAAATTGCAGGTATTGCAGCACGTGAAGTTAAAGGAATTTTAGACATGAAAGGTGGCTTCACAGATAGCTTTACTAACGCTTTCTCAAACGGTAACAATGTAACTACAGGCGTATCTGTAGAAGTTGGAGAAAAACAAGCTGCTGTAGATTTAAAAGTTATTTTAGAATATGGTGAATCTGCACCTAAAATTTTCCGTAAAGTGACAGACTTAGTTAAAGAACAAGTAAAATATATTACTGGTTTAGAAGTTGTTGAAGTTAACATGCAAGTTGACGACGTAATGACAAAAAAAGAATGGCAACAAAAAAATGAAAAAGATAACAAAGAAAACAATGAAAGAGAAGGTTTAAAATAATCAATCTCTTGATGTATACCAAAAAAGCACTTGAGCATGACGCTCAAGTGCTTTTTGATTTTATAAATCATTCTTTCTATGAAGTGGATTATTCACTTTAATATACGTATATTCATGTGCTTGATCCTCTAAACGCATTGTTGTGACACACTTATAATCGATTTCGGATGCGAAAATAGTGCGCTTGATGTTGTTGAGATGTTGTTTTGAAATGTGAATCATGTGATTAAAAATGTCTTCTACTGTTTGTGAAATAATTTGCCATATTTCTTGTTCAAGGACTTTACTATTAGAATATTTAGCTATTGTAATAACGAGTTCACCTAAATGATTTTGAACTGTTGAATAGAACATTTTATTAAATACTGATGTTTTAGAATTTGTAAGGATTCTAGATTTTTCATGGAAATGTCTAGTGGTAAATCCAGCATTATTCAATTGTTCATTATCAATACGTAATCCTTCAAAGTCCCTGATATAAATCATATTTAGTGAGCCATCTTTATTAAAAGTTGCCACTGAATTTTGTAAATGTGCCTCTAGCGAAATTCCATATTTTGAATAAAGAGGGATAACTAAGCCAAGAAGAGCTTTGCTATAGTCTTTAATCCATTGTTTCGCTGCTTCTTCATAATTTTTATATTGATGCGTATTTTGATACGTTTTGATTAACGTACAGATTGGTGCTTCAGTATTATAGGGATAGGTCGCAACCAAACTTGATGGAATTACTGGCACTGTTTCATTAGATATAAATTGATATAAATTATTTCTAAACAAAGTCCCTAATTGTTCACTTCGATCTGTTTGAATTGACTCATTGTCGTTTCGATTATAAAAGTGTATCCCTGCATTTTCATCGATATAAGTAGATTGATAATGTGAAAAATCTTCATCTTTTGACATAATCTCTCTTAAAATTTGCGTCACTAATGGTCCATTATATGTCGTCTGTTCAGACAATGTTCGAATCTCACCGGTTATATGTACATTCGTCGATAACTTGATGTGCGGGGATAAATCAGGTTGTTTAGGTACTAACGTTCTAAATGATAGACCGGCATAGTATGGTACCGAATGATTACTTATCAATATTAACTTTTCATTTAGTTCATCCCGATAATCACTTTGTAAAATATGTTTTATTTGCCAAGGGTGAACCATCATTAAATGATAATTTTGTAAATTAAAATCTTCGCCAAATTCTTTTTCTAAGGTTTTAATTAAGTCGGGAAACATTTGCTTTACGGCAACATTGTAATCTACATTCAATGATTGAATACGACTTATACTTTTATGAATAAACACGGCTTTTAGATAAATAACATTACCAAATTCTGATGAATACATAAAGTTTTCCTCAGCATTCATTCCTTTTCTTAACTTAGCACCAGGATGAAGGGGATGACCTTCGATGACAGATTGTTCGGAACGCAAGTAACTATCATTTGCATTTTTAATAAGGTTATATAATGGCGCTCTTTCATTACGCATCGTATAGTGCTGGAAACTTAAAGCAAAAGTCATATTAGCTGCACTATTATTTAAATCATTTCTAAATTGTACGCTAGCCTCGTTATTTAAGTTTTCATCTTCAATTAATATCCAATCTAATATTTGATTAGGATGTAGTACACGTTCAAAATCATCTTCTTTACTTAGATTCTTAAAATAAAAAGGTCCTTCAACATCAATGCGATCGAATGCATGCATTCCAGTTATTGGTGCATACAAATAAATATTAGATATTGGAAAATAGATTTCTAAAATGGCAATCACATTAACTCCGTATCCAGCAAACTGATGTCGATTAAGTATACGACTATGATCGCGACTTTTTACTAAATTCTCCCTATGTAAAGATGTAATTAAACGTTGACTTACTTTATCACGTCCATCTAATAAATGATCAATATAATTAGAAGACCAATTAGGATCATGATGTTTAAGAAAGTCATATACATTATGTTCATCTTCAGTCATTATTATATTTTGTTTATTTATAAATTGATTGAAATTCATAATTCACCTCTAAAAAATATTTTACAAAAATAAATAACATTTGTATAATCCATATTAATGATAATGATAATTATTATCAATGAAAAAGACAGGTGGAATTTGATGGCAAAATATTTCTTTTCCAGTTCTTTTCTGTTATTTTTAGGAAATTGGATTGGTCAAGTGGGTTTAAATTGGTTCGTACTCACAACATATCATAATGCTGTATATTTGGGTTTAGTTAATTTCTGTCGTCTTATACCTATT